>JBJTWS010000070.1:0-3252 GCA_046081905.1 Synechococcus sp.
AAGCTGATCAGGTCATCCGGTGCAGGCTGATCGACTGCGGCGGAATCGGTGTCGGGCATCGCAGGGGGTGAGACCCAGCGACCTAAACCGATGCGGCCAGGGCCCAAGAGGGCGGGGGGACAGACTTTTAGGCGACCCTGACCCCGTAGCGGAGCCACTCCTCCGGGTCGTGGCTTTCGAGCGGATGCCCTTCGATCACCGCCTGCCAGTTGCACTGCTCGAATGCTTCGCGGCTCATGGCTGCGCGTTGCCCTCTCTCTGCCCATCATGAAGGGCGTCATCGCAACTGAGCGCTCCGTGTCGATCGCGATCTTCGGTAGCGGCTACGTGGGCCTGGTCACCGGCACCTGCTTTGCCGCTGCCGGTGTGGAGGTGATCGGCGTGGATGTGGATCCCACCAAGCTCTCCCGCCTGCAGCAGGGCGAATGCCCGATCTACGAGCCAGGCCTGCAGGCCCTGATGCAGGAAGCGATCGCGGCCGGCCGGCTCCGCTTCACGGGCGATGCCGCAGCGGCCATCAGCGCCGCCGAGATCCTGTTCATCGCCGTCGGCACGCCCCCGAGCAGGACGGCCACGCCGACCTCCAGTACGTGCTGGCCGTGGCCCGCTCGATCGGCCGCCATATGGCTGCCCTGCGCATCGTGGTGACCAAGAGCACCGTGCCCGTCGGCACCGCCGACAAGGTGGCCGAGGCCATCCGCTCTGAGCAGCAGGCCCGCGGCGTGGCGATTCCGTTTGAGGTGGTGTCGAACCCCGAGTTCCTCAAGGAGGGCTCGGCCGTGGCCGATTTCCAGAAGCCCGACCGCATCGTGATCGGCAGCACCAGCCCCGCCGCCATCGAGGCGATGTAGACGTAGTCCGGCGAGCTTGTCGAGCCGTAGGCCCTCTACGCCCCTTTCAACCGCAACCACGACCGCATCGTGGTGATGGACGTGCGCTCTGCTGAGCTCACTAAATACGCCGCCAACGCCCTGCTGGCCACCAAGATCTCGTTCATGAATGAGCTGGCCAACCTGGCCGAACGCCTCGGCGCCGACATCGAGCGGGTGCGCATCGGCATCGGCTCCGACCCCCGCATTGGTTTCCAGTTCATCTGGCCCGGCTGCGGCTAAGGCGGCTCCTGTTTCCCCAAAGATGTGCAAGCCCTTGTGCGCACCGCCCAGCAGGCCGGTTACGTGCCCGAACTGCTGCAGGCGGTGGAAGCGGTGAACCAGTTCCAGAAGCAGCGTCTGCACCGCCTGATCAGTGAGCACTTCGGTGGCGGTGGCGGCGGCCTGGCCGGGCGGCGCTTTGCCGTGTGGGGCCTGGCGTTCAAGCCCAACACCGACGACATGCGAGAGGCGCCCTCCCGTGAGCTGCTGGAGGCGCTCTGGGCCGATGGCGCCACGGTGGCGGCCTACGACCCCAAGGCGGCAGAGGAGGCGGAGCGGCTGTACCCCGAGGCCCTGGCTGAGGGGCGGCTCACGCTCGCCGCCACCAAGGAGGAAGCCACCGAGGGCGCCGATGCCCTGTTGATCTGCACGGAGTGGAAGCGGTTTATTGCGCCAAACTTTGATCAGCTGGGTTGCGCCCTGCGCCAGAAGCTGATCTTTGATGGGCGGAATTTGTACGACCCGGAGCGCCTGGCTGAGATGGGGTGGACGTATTACGGGATTGGGAGGGGGGGCTTCTGTGCGCCCGGTGGTTTGAGGGGGGCAGTGGGGCTGGTGCCCGCCGGGAGTGGCTGGGGGCGCAAGGGCCATGCCCCCCCGCAGGCAGCTGACAGGAAAGCCCGTGAAACCACGGATGACCCGCGAGGCAGTACAGATGTACTGTGATGGGATCGGGATGCGGGGGGCTGGCCGGTGCCTGGTGGCTGTTCAGTGCGGGATGGTGGGCTTTGAAAACCGATCACTGGTTTTACGGGTTGTTCCAGAGCGCGCCGGATCTGGTCGCGTTGCTGCTGCCGGAGGGCGCAGAGGTGCATCCCTCGCTCGGGCCCGACGCGCCTGGCGATGCGCTGTATCGATTCGATGCGCCGGAGCTCAAAGCGGTGAACCATCGTCTCAATGGGGCGTTCTGGCCCAGAGGCACGGAGGCCGGTACGGCTGAGCAACCGGTTGTGCTGCTGGAGGTGCAGATGAAAGCCAAGCCGGGGTTCAAGCACCGGCTCTTTGCCCAAACCGCTCGCTTTCTCCAGCTCCACCCCCAGGTGCTGCATCTGGCTGTGGTGGTCGTCGTTCCGCACCAGCGTCTCAACCTCGGCCCGACCCGGCTGCCGCAGCAGCTGCAGGCGTTTGTGGATGGCGTGGTGTGGCTGAGCCTGGAGGAGCTGGGCCAGATGCCCGATCTTGACCCCATGCTCACCCTGCTCACCCTGCCGGTGCGGCCAGAGGCCCAGCTCAAGGTCAGCACTCCACTGATCCTGGAGCACCGGCCGGATCTGCTGTCCACCGTTCTCACTATCCTGTTTGAGCGGTTCCCCACACTCACCCTCGAGGAAATCATGGTGATCGCAGGCATTCCCACCGATCAACTGCTCCACACCCGCGCCGCCCAGGACCTTCTGGATCGGGGCCGGCAGGAGGGGGAAGCACAAGGCGAGGCCAAAGTGACCCTGCGCTTACTCAATCGCCGCTGCGGCCTGCTGAGCGAGGCCACCACCGCCCGCATTCAGGCGCTGCCACTCGAGCAGTTGGAGCTCCTGGCTGAGGCGCTGCTTGATTTCAGCGGCCCCGCCGACCTGGCAACTTGGCTTGAAGATCACGCCAGTTGAGGCCCGAGAGCTGACAGGGCTGCAGGTCGTGAGGCCCTGACCAGCTCAGAAAGCCCATTGCAACAGCGGCCCAAGCCCACTCGCCAGCCGCCAGCACCTTTCGGCAGCGAGCGGAGTCCCGCCCCATGCCCCCCGCTACGGTTGAAAGGTCCCTGCCCTCCGGTCCTGCCGGCATGGTCAGTGGTGAATGACCTGCTGACACTGCCTCTCTCCGAACGGATGGAGCTGGTCCAGACCCTGTGGGACTCGATCGCTGCCGAGCGGGGCAACCCTGGCTTCCATGCCGATGCGGCGCTTGAGGCGTGAAGACAACGGCCTATTTCCGTGATGTGGTGCGCCAGAAGCACCCAGGGATCGAGGTGGCCTGGATCCTGCGGGTGGTGGCCGAGCCCGTGGAGGAACGCAGGCAGACCGACGGTCGCTATGCCCTGTGGGGCCTGGTGCCGGAGGCACAGAACCGAGCGCTCAGGGTCATTACTCTTGAGGACAGAGAGACC
>JBJTWS010000071.1:0-4856 GCA_046081905.1 Synechococcus sp.
CCTGCTGAAGCTGTTCCGGGCCTCGATCGCCCCGGCCTGAGGGCCTGATTCAGTTTGCCGGAGCAGGAATCAGGTGTCCCTGAATCTCAGGGGCTCCATCGCGACGTCATGGCCCCAGCGCAACGCGTGACACACTCCTAGAGGCCCCGCTCCATCAGGCGACCCATCAGGTCGCAGGCACGCTGCTGGAAGCCGGCTAGCTGGTTCGGCTCCAGGCCGCCCACGGCCAGCCGGGCCATCTCGTACACGTGGCGGCTGAGCTCGCTGGCCAGCTCCTGGCTCGGGGAGCTGCCGGCGCCGGTGATCACCGCACCGGCCGAGAGCTTCAGCATCCCCTCCACCAGCCGGTGGCGGCGGTTCACCAGCAGCACGTGATGCTCCGGCAGACCCGGCAGGCGCTGCTCCATCAGGGCGCCCATGTCGTTGATGCGGCGCATCTGCTCCGGCAGCAGGATCAGGGCGGCGGGGGCGTTGTCGCCCTTGAGGGCCTGCACCTGGATGGTCACCTTGTCGTTGGCCAGGGCGCCCTTGAACAGATCGCGCAGCTTCTCGGAGCTGTCCTTGCCCTCGGCGTCGGCCAGTTCGCTCTCCTTCTCCTGCAGGGAGTCGTCGAGCTCGCTGTCCACCCGCTGGAACTTCAGCTCCTCGTGGCGGTACTCCAGCCAGGGGATGAACTGGGTGTCGATGAAGCTGTCGGCCAGCAGCACCTCCGCCCCCTGGCTCTTCCAGAGCGCCAGGGCGCCGGCCTGGCCGGCCTCGTCGGTGCAGTAGAGGATGCGCTTGTCGTTCTCGGCGGCCAGGCGGGAGCGGTAGCCCGCCAGGGTGGTGTAGGCCTTGCCGCCCTCGGCGGGGATGGGATCGAGGGCCAGGCCCTCGGTGGATTCGCCCTCGGCCGGCTGCTCCTGCGGGGCCGCCGTGGTGCCGAACAACACGAGCTCGGCCACCTGGTCGGCGAACTTCTCATCCTCCATGGCGCCAATCTTGATGAACGGGGCCAGGGATTCCCAGATCTCGGCGTAGCGCTTCGGATCCTCCCTGTGGAGCTCCTTGAGCCGGTCGCCCACCTTCTTGGCCACGAAGCCGCCGATCGAGCGCACGCGGCGGTCGGTCTGCAGGGCCGAGCGGCTCACGTTGAGCGGGATGTCGGGGGAGTCGATCACGCCCCGCAGGGGCAGGAGGTAGCGGGGCACCACCTCCTTGATCGAATCGCTCACGAACACCTGGTTGCAGTAGAGCTTGATCTCGCCCTTCTCCCAGTCGGCGCGGCCGGTGGATTTGGGGAAGTAGAGAATGCCCTGCAGGGTGTAGGGATAGTCGGTGTTGAGGTGCACCCACAGCAGCGGGTCGCCCTGGAAGGGATAGAGGTAGCGGTAGAGCTCGATGTAGTCGTTGTCGCTGAGCTCCCGCGCGCTCTTGCGCCAGGGGGCCTCCCGCTTGTTCACGGTTTCGCCCTGGAGCTGCACCTCCACCGGCAGGAAGTCGCAGTAGGTGGTGATCAGCGTGCGGATGCGGGCGGGCTCGATGTACTCGAGCTCCTCCTCCATCAGGTGCAGGATCACATCGGTGCCGGGCTCACTCCGCTCCGCGGCCTCGAGGTGGAAGGCCGGCGAGCCGTCGCAGGTCCAGCGCACCGCTTCGGCGTCGGGCCGGGCGCTGCGGCTCACCAGCTCCACCTGGCGGGCCACCATGAAGCTGGAGTAGAAGCCGAGGCCGAAGTGGCCGATGATGGCTTCACTCTCCTGCTTGTACTTCTCGAGGAAGTCTTCGGCGCTGGAGAAGGCCACCTGGTTGATGTAGCGCTTCACCTCATCGGCGGTCATGCCGATGCCGTTGTCCGAGATCGTGAGGGTCTTGGCCTCGCGGTCGATCTCGATCTGGATCTTCCCTTCCGGACCCTCGCTGCAGTCGCCCGCCATGGCCGCCATGCGGCGCTTGCTGATGGCGTCAACGCCGTTGCTCACCAGTTCCCGGAGGAACACTTCATGGCCGGAATAAACGGCCTTCTTGATGATCGGGAAAATATTCTCGGTATGGATCTGAATCTGACCGTTTTCTTCCAGCACCGGCATGGCGGAGTTCTGAGGCTGCCGCTGACCGTACCGGTGCTCCCGGTGGCCGCTCAACCGCCTGGAGGGAGGGGTCTCCGAACCGCCGGCCTGAACGCAGGCGCGGCGTCAGCCGGCCTTCTGGAGATCGGGCTTCTCCTCCGGCAGGATCGCCCCCTCCACGGGGCACACCTGCAGGCAGATGCCGCAGTCGATGCAGGTGTCGAAATCGATCCAGTAGAAGCCTGTGCCCTTGCTGTTGGCCCCCTGGCCGGGGTGGATGCAGGCCACCGGGCAGGCGTCCACGCAGTCGGCCACGCCCTCGCACACGTTGGTCACGATGGTGTGGGCCATGCCGGATTGCCGCGGAACGGCGCGATCCTAGGGATCGCTGGGAGGGCGGCGAAGGCCCCTCAGGCGTCGAGCCAGAGGGCACCGCGGCAGCCCCGCCGCTGGGCGATGGCCTCTGCTTCCGCCGCATCCACGCAGGTGCAGGGGCCCAGCTCCGCCGCCTCCCCCTGGCGGTGCAGCTCCCGCATCCGCTCCAGAGCCTGCGGCAGCCCGGCGGCGCTGCGGCAGCTCACCAGCCAGGGCGGTTCCCCCGCCGCGGCAGGCGCCGCCGGCCCCAGCAGCTCGCGGATCGCCTCCACGGCGAAAGCGAAGCCCACCCCGGCGGCCTGCAGGGGTTCGCTGCAGAAGCGGCCCACCAGCTTGTCGTAGCGGCCCCCGCTGGCGATGTCTCGCGGGGCATCGGCACCCTGGCACACCAGCTTGATAACCAGGCCGTCGTAGAGGGCGAAATGGGGCTGGAAGGTGGGATCGAGCTGAAGCGTCACCCCCAGCGCCCCCGCCGCCGGTGCCACGCAGGCGATGGTCTGGGCCAGGTCCTGCAGGGGGGCGATCGGTCCGAGCCACTGCTCCAGTTGGTAGAGCACCGCCACCGGTTCCCCCCGCAGCCGCATCAGCTGCTGCAGCCGCTGCCGCAGCACCTCCCCCAGGGGCAGCTGCCGCAGGGCGAGCACGTCGAAATCGGTGAGCGCCCGGCGCACGGCCCCCTGCTGGTCGGCCGGCACCGGCGCCAGCAGGGCCGAGAGGATGCCGTGGTGCCCCACCAGCAGGCAGGGCCGGTGCTCGGGCCGCAGGCCCAGGGTGGCGGCGGCATCGAGCAGCAGCTGCAGCAGTTCGGTGTCCGCCGCGGCGGAGGGCTCCCCCAGCAGCTCCACGCCGCACTGCAGCTGTTCGCTGATCCGCTGGTCGCCCCCCTCGGCGATCGAGCTGCGGAAGGTGCTGCCGCTGGCCCAGAGCCGCAGGGGGCGCGGCCGGGCTGCCAGGCGGGTGCTTGCCGCGCGGGCGATCGAGGCGGTGAGCTCCGGCCGCAACGCCAGGGGATCATCGGCGGCGAGGCGCACCAGTTCCCGGCTGGCGATGCCGCCGCCCGCTTCCAGGGTGTCGATCCGCTCGATCGTGGGGGGCGCCACCTCCTGGTAGCCCCAGAGGCGAAACACTCCGGCCAGCAGCTCCACCAGGGTGCGGTTCCGCTCCACCTCCCGCGGGTTGAGGTCCCGGACCCCGGCGGCGGGTTGGAGGGCCATGGCGTTCGCGGTGGGGCGGATCGGCCGATCCTATGGAGTGCCCCCTTAGGGTCCATCCAGTTCCGGCGCGCCGTAGGCGGCGCCGGCCAGGGGGCGGCAGGCGGCCAGCCCCTCCACCAGCGCGGTGTGCAGACCCGGGCTGCAGGCGATCAGCCGGCCGCTGGCCAGCTCCAGGGGGCCGCCGTCGTAGGCGCTCACCACCCCACCGGCCTGCTCCACCAGCACCACGCCCGCGGCCAGATCCCAGGGGGAGAGGCCCCGCTCCCAGTAGCCATCCAGTCGGCCGGCCGCCACGAAGGCCAGATCCAGGGCGGCGGCGCCAGGGCGGCGCACGCCGCGGCTGCGGTGGGTGAACCAGGCGAACTCGGCGTAATTGTTGTCGAGGCGGGTGTGGCGGTCGTAGGCGAAGCCGGTGACCAGCAGCGAATCCTCCAGCTGGCTGCAGCCGCTCACCCGCAGCCGCTGCCCGTTGCACCAGGCCCCCAGTCCCGGCGCCGCCCAGTAGTTCTGATCGAGGCCGGGGGCGGACAGGGCCCCCACCAAGGGCTGGCCGCGCCAGGTGAGCCCCACGGAGGTGCCATAGAAGGGGAAGCCATGGGCGTAGTTGGTGGTGCCATCGAGGGGATCCACGCACCACTCCAGGTCGGAGCCGCGGCTGCGGCGGCCGCTCTCCTCCGCCAGGATGCCGATCTCGGGGGTCTCGGATTCGAGCAGGGCCAGCACGGCGGCCTCGGCGGCCACATCGGCCTCGGTCACCAGATCGCCGGAGCGGCCCTTCTCGCGAATCTGGCTGAGCTGCCCCTCGAAGCGCCGCAGCTGGGTGCCGCCGGCCTCGGCGGCCCGGCGGGCCAGGGCCGCCAGCCGCTCCAGTTCTCCGGCGCCAAGGCCGCTGGCGGCGAGGGCGGCATCGGACAGGCTCCCCGGGGCGGAAGCGATGGGGCCGGGGAAGCCGGGGATCGCGCTCATTCTTCGTCCAGGGGCAGGCCGGGACGCACCTTGCCACGGCCGAAGTACCGCCCGAACTGCAGGTCGTAGACCTCATCCTCGTCCTGGGTCTCCACCTCCAGCGGCCCGGTGGCGCGGGCCACACAGAGCAGGCCATAGCCGCGGCGGCGCAGCTCCCGCGACAGGCCGAGGGCCTCGCGCTGGTCGATCTCGCCGGAGAGCACCCGCACGGCGCAGGTGGTGCAGCAGCCGTTGCGGCAGCTGAAGGGCAGCG
>JBJTWS010000072.1:0-8128 GCA_046081905.1 Synechococcus sp.
CGGGTAGATCCGGGGAAAACCGGCTACTGCCGCTGCGGATGACGGTATTTTTGACGGTATAGCCAGCCGGGTCCGGGTCTATACCGTCACCCTGCTTGGTGCCCGGCCGGTCCGGGTCGGGCCGCAGGGCCTGGATCCCCCTGTCACTGAGCATGGCGGACAGCGCCGAAACGCTGGCGCGGGAGGGGATGTCGGCGGTTCAGCAAGGCAGGTGACGGTATAGACCGAACCCGGCTGGCTTTACCGTCAAAAATACCGTCATCCGCAGCGGCAGTAGCCGGTTTACCCCGGATCTACCCGGACGAGCCAAAAGGGCAGATCGACTGCGCTGGAACAGTTTTGGGATTTCAGCGAATCCCCTCGGATGCTGTCAAAACGGAGAGGGTGGGATTCGAACCCACGGAAGGTTGCCCTTCAAACGATTTCGAGTCGTTCGCTTTCGACCACTCAGCCACCTCTCCCAGCTCCGGCCCTGGCCGGCGGGCCCACTCTAGGGATTGGCCGGTCTCAGCCCGTCTGCAGGGAGCCGCTGTCGCCGCTGGCCTGCCAGCCCGCCGGCAAGGGCTCGCCTGGCTTCGGTGGGGTGCCGCTCCACCAGAGCACCGTCACGCCCGCCTGTCGCAGCTGGCGCCGCTCCCGGGCTGTGGGCTGGAAGCCGAGCCAGAGCGGGGAGCTGGAAGGGCTCCGTCCGCCGGCCTCCCAGCTCCAGAGGTCCTGACGATCCGGCAGCAGCAGCCAGCGCCGTTCCCCGATCCGCAACTGCAGGCCCCGGCTGTCGGCCGCCAGGGCCGTGGCCTCCAGGCCGGGGCTGTGAAGGATCTGCCCCGGCAGCAGGGGCGTGCCGGACTCCCCGGTGCTGAGGCTCAGACCGGCGAGGGCCTGCCAGCAGGGGGGCACCGTGCTGGCCACCGGATCCAGCAGCAGCAGCCAGTCGTAGCGGGGAATGCCCAGGCCGGAGGCCAGCTGGCCGGCCGTGCGGCAGCTCAGGCCATCGCTGCCCCGGCTGATCAGGGCGGCCCGGCCGTGATGGCGCGCCACCAGCAGGTCGCGGGGGCCCTGATGCACCAGCAGCAGCCGATCGCCGCCGATCCACAGCAGATGCAGCACCACCGCGGCGCCCACCAGGCCAGCGCCGAGCCGGCGCCAGCGCCGGGCCAGCTCCGGCACCACCAGGGCCGCGGTGCCCAGCCCCAGCAGCAGCACCAGGGCCGGCAGGGGGCGGCCGATCTGCCACTGGGCCATCGGCAGGTGTGCCACCCCCTGGCAGAGCAGCAGCAGCGCCTGGGCGAGCCACAGCACCGGGCGGGCCAGCAGGGGCAGCAGGGCCGGCAGCACGAGGGCCACCAGGGCCAGGCCCATCGCCCCGAGGGTGAGGGGCGTGAGCAGTGGCGCCGCCAGCAGGTTGGCCGGCACTCCGTAGAGGGGCACCACGCCGAAGTGCAGCACCTGCAGGGGCAGGGTCCAGGCGGTGGCGGCCAGGGGGATCGCCAGGGCGCCGGCCAGCCACGCCGGCAGCCGTTGCTGCAGCCAGCCCTCCAGCGGCCGGGCCGTGATGATCAGCCCGGCGGTGGCCCCCACGCTCAGTTGGAAGCCCACATCCTGCAACCAGCCCGGCTGGAGCAGCAGCATCACCCCCACGGTGCTGAGCAGGATCGGCACCGGCCGTCCACGGCGCCGTCCCTCCAGCAGCAGCAGGGCAGCCCCGGCCATCAGCACTGCCCGCACCACCGAGGGCTGCGGGCCCGCCAGCAGCAGGAACAGCCCCAGGGCACCGGCCGCCAGCAGCAGACGCGGCAACCGGGGCAGGCGGCGGCTCAGGGGCAGCACGGCCCCCAGCAGCACGCTCAGGTGAAAGCCCGACGCCGCCAGGGCATGGGAGAGTCCCGCCACCCGGAACACCTCCCGCACCTCCACCGGCAGGGGCACCACGGCACTGCCCAGCACCAGGGCCGCCAGCAGGCCGCCGCGCTCCGCCCCGCCCACCGCGCCGAGGCGCCGGGCGATGCGGCGCCGCAGATCCGCCACCGGCGTGGCGGGCCGGCGCAGCAGCTGCCACGTCTCCACGGCCAGCTGCCCGCTGAGGCCCTGGCGTGCCAGCCGCTCCGCGGTGCCGTGCAGCAGCGGATGGGGGGCCGGGGCGGGGTGGCGCACCTTCCCGCTCGCTTCCACCCACCAGCCCTGCTGCAGCGGCGGGCAGGCAGCGGGAAACAGCAGCTCCACCCGGTCGCTGGAGCCCGCCAGGGGCGCACGGCACGGGGAGTCCGGGCCGCTCCCGGCCCGCGGATCCCCCAGCAGCTGCCCGCGCACGGTCAGCTCCGCGGCGCTCCCGGGTGGGGTTGCCGTGCGGACAGCCTGATGGTCCTGGTTCGCCGGTTGGAAGGAGCCGGCCAGCCGCAACCCGAGCAACCCCGCCACCAGCAGGGCGAGCAACAACCGCTGCCAGGGCATCCGTGGGCCGAGGGGGCCCAGGGCTCCCGCCGCTCCCTCCACTGCGTCCATCGCCCGGCCCCGTGCCACCAGGCCAAGGGTTCCCCGCCCCCGGCGACGGGGAGTGCGCTCAGAAGCGCGGGATCTTCAGCAGCAGCTCACACAGCTGCGGGCTGGGCATCGTCTGCCCCACCAGGGGGGCCACCAGCGCCGCCACGGGTCGCAGGCGGCAGGGCCACACCGCCCGCTCGCTGAGGCGCCCCAGCTGGAAACTGCCCAGCAGCAGCACCGCCAGCAGCAGGGAGCGGCGCAGGCCGGCCATGGGGGTGGAGGTCGCCAGAGCGAAGGCCTCAGGCTGCGGCCATGGCGGCCTGCCGTTCCGGTGCCTCCTGCGGTGGCGGCGACGCGAGCAGCGGGAAGCCCAGGGCCTCGCGCTCGGCCAGCCAGGCCTCCGCCACCTGGCGGGCCAGGGTGCGGATGCGGCCGATCGTGGCGGTGCGCTCGGTCACGGAGATCACGCCGCGGGCCTCCAGCAGGTTGAAGGTGTGGCTGCACTTCAGCACGAAATCGAGGGCCGGTGCCGGCAGCCCCTTCGCCACCAGATCGGTGGCTTCCGCCTCATATAGGGCGAACAGCTGCTGCAGCCGCTCGGGGTTGGAGGCCTCGAAGTTGTAGGTGCACTGGCCCTTCTCGAAGGGCAGCCAGATCTCTCCGTAGGAGCGCTCACCGTTCCAGGAGAGATCCCAGATGCTCTCCACGTCCTGGAGGTACATCGCCAGGCGCTCGAGGCCGTAGGTGATCTCGATCGACACCGGCCGGCAGTCGATTCCGCCGCACTGCTGGAAGTAGGTGAACTGGGTCACCTCCATGCCATCCAGCCACACTTCCCAGCCCACGCCCCAGGCGCCCAGCGTCGGCGATTCCCAGTTGTCCTCCACGAAGCGGATGTCGTGGTCCTCGGCGCGGATGCCCAGGGCCTCCAGCGAGGCGAGGTAGGTCTCCTGGATGCCATCGGGGCTGGGCTTGATCAGCACCTGGTACTGGAAATAGTGCTGCGCCCGGTTGGGGTTGTCGCCGTAGCGGCCGTCGGTGGGGCGGCGGCAGGGTTCCGGGTAGGCCACGGCCCAGGGCTCGGGCCCGATCGCCCGCAGCACCGTTTGGGGGCTCATGGTGCCCGCCCCCTTCTCGGTGTCGTAGGGCTGCAGGATCAGGCAGCCCCGCTCGGCCCAGAAGCGGTTGAGGGTGCTGATGATGTCCTGGAAGTGCATGGCAAGGCCGGCCCTGGGGCGATCGGGGCATTCTCCATCCCGGCCCCGGACCGGATCAGGAGGGGGAGTTCTCCAGGAGGCGGCTGAGCGACTGGCTCACCGATTCGCGGGGCTGGCAGAGAGCCTCGAACTGCTCGGGCGGCAGGGCCTTGCTCCAGAGCCAGCCCTGGCCGTGCTCCACCCCCAGCCGCCGCAGGAAGGCGGCTTCCGATTCGGTCTCGATCCCCTCAGCGCACACATCCACGTCAATGCCGTGGCAGCCGCCCGTGAGCCAGCGCAGGAACCGCTGGCGGTAGAGGTCGGAGTCGCAGTGGGCCACGATGCTGCGGTCCACCTTCACCTTGCTGTAGTTGAAGGCCAGCATGTGGGAGAGGGGAGCCTCGCCCACGCCGAAATCGTCGACGGCGATGGTGTGGAGCTGCGAGAGCTCGTTGATGAACTGCGTTTCGGGCGGCCCCGCCACGCCCTTTTCCACCACTTCGATCACCAGACGCTTGCCCACCTGACGGCGCAGGGCATCGAGGTCTTCGACCGCCTGAGAGATGGGCCGGAAGAAGGAACGGCCGGATCCGATGAAGCGGCAGGACAGATTCACCGACAGCCACACACTGGTCTGGGAGCGGCTGAGGTGGCGCAGCGCAAACAGGAAGGCGTCCTGCCCCACCCGCAGGTTGAGAACGGGATCCTCCTCCAGGGCTTCGAGGGCCTCCCGGCTGGGGGGCTGGCCCTCGGGCCGCCAGAGCAGTTCACCCCCGCAGACCTGGTTGGTGCGCAGATCCACCACGGGTTGGATGTGGAAGGTCTCCAGTTGGCGGGCTGGGGGGGTGAAGCCGCTCAACATGGCTGGGAACCCGCATCGTCGAATTACAGCGAGAGCGCTACCGAAAATCCGTGTCGGTAGCCACTCTTGCAAGTTCGTCCCTTCTGCGGTATTCCCCGGTTCGGTAAGGCCCCGCCTCGCCCACCAGGGACTGGAAGCTCTCCGGCGGCAGGGGCGGATGCCAGAGAGGCCCGTGGCCCAGGTCCACCCCCAGGCGCCGCAGCAGGGCCGCCTGCGAGGCCGTGACCACGCCCCCCACGGCGAGCGGCACCTCCACCGCGTGGCAGGCGCCCACCAGCCAGCGCAGTAACCGCTGCTGCGCCGCGCTGCTGTCGGCGCCATCGGCCAGGGAGGCGGTGACCGAAACGCGCTGGAAGGGGAGGGCCAGCAGCTGGGGGATCACGGGTTCCTCGGTGCTCCCGAGGCGCACGGTGAGCGTGTGCAGCTCCGCCAGGTTGGACAGCAGGGGCGAGCCGCGCAGCTCCTGCCCGCTGCCGGGCTCACCCTGGAGGCCCACCACGAGGCGCCGTCCGCTGCGCCGGCGCAGGGCTTCGAGATCCTCCACCCGGCGGGAGAGGGCCCGGAAGAGGCCGCGCATCGAGGGGAGCAGCGCCGGCGGCAGCACCACCGAGAGCCAGAGGGGCTCCGGCAGCCGCTCCAGCAGCTGCAGGGCCAACTGGAGCTGTTCTGTGCTCACCTCCAGGGCCGTGATCGGATCCTCCGCCAGGGCCTGCAGCGCCTCCGGCTCGGCGGGCCGGTCCTCGGGCCACCAGCAGAGGTTGCCGCCGTCGAGCTGGTCGCGGCCGAGGTGGATCACCGGTTCGATCCGGAAGTCCTGCACGGTTGCGGCCACGGAACTCTCCGACGCTAGGAGCCCGTCCCGTGGAACTCCGGGCGCCCTGCCTCCGCTTCTGCCTCAGCCCTGCAGCTGCAGCAGCCCCATCTGCCCGGCTGCCAGCAGGCGATGGCGGGCGAGCGGGAAGCCCGCCGCCCGGGCCAGCTCCTCCTGCTGTGCCCCCGTGGGGAAGCGCGCCAGGCTCTCCTCGAGGTAGGCGTACTGGGCCTCAAGCCCCGCCTGCCGTGCCATCGGCACCACCACCCGCCGCAGGGCGAACCGCTGGGCTCTCTGCGTCAGCCGCTCCCGGATGGCCGCGCCCGGGCTCCCGGCTCCCTCCGGGTCTGGGCGGTTGAAATCCAGCACCGCCGCCCGTCCGCCGGGGCGCAGCACCCGGCGCAGCTCCCCCAGTCCGGCGGCGGGATCGCTGAGGTTGCGCAGGCCGTAGGCCATCACGGCTCCGTCCGCCCAGCCATCGGGGAGCCCGGTGGCGAGGGCATCGCCCTGCCGCCACTCCAGCGGCAGCCAGGGTTGCCTCCGGCTGCGCTCGAGGGCCCGCCCCAGGGGCGCCGCCGCCGCGTCGAGTCCCAGCACCAGGCCCCCCGGGCGCACCGCAGCGGCCATCACCAGGGCCAGGTCGCCGGTGCCGCAGCAGAGATCGAGCAGCCGCTGGCCGGGACGGGGCCGCAGCCAGGCCACCGCCTGCCGCTTCCAGATCCGGTGCAGTCCCAGGCTGAGCAGGTCGTTGAGGCGGTCGTAGGCGGGGGCGATGCTCTCGAACAGCTCGCGCACCGCGCCGGCATCACCGGACTTCACGGGGGTGGAGGGGAGGCCCTCAGGAGGTCGTCTCGTCCCAGGGGAGCACGATCGCATCGAGGCTGACGCCCGACTCCAGTTCCAGAGGGCTGCCGGGGAGAGGGCGCTGGGCGTTCAGCCCCACCGGGCCGGTGAAGGTGAGCACCATCACCGTGGCCAGCCCCACCGCCGCGGAGCAGACCATGGAGCCCGCTAGCATAAGGGAAAACTCCTGCAGGTCGTTCGCCGCCTGCATCAGCTGCAGGGCCCAGGCCATCAGGGCCACCACCGCCGACACCATCAGCAAGGCGAGGGCCGTGACGAGGGAGTTGGGGAGGGCGTGCAGGAAGGACAAGTGGGACCGGGCGGAAGCGGAGAAGCGCTTCTCACCAATGTAACGACCGTTTACAGACCTTCGTGCCCGTTCATGTTTTCTTCGGCCGGGGCCGTGAGGGGGCGGATGGGCAAGTCGCGCCCCAGCAGGTCGCGCTTGATCTCCTCCACCGTGAGCACCCCGTCGTGCAGGAGCGAGGCCAGCAGGGCCGCCGCGGCGCCCCCCTGCTCCAGGGCCGCGGCGATGTGGTCGATGCAGCCGGCCCCGCCGGAGGCGATCACGGGCACCTCCACGGCGTCGGCCACCGCCCGGGTGAGGGCCAGGTCGTAGCCCGCCTGGGTGCCGTCGCCGTCCATGGAGGTGAGCAGGATCTCGCCGGCCCCCAGGGCCACCACCTGCCGGGCCCAGGCCACCGCATCGAGGCCGGTGTTCTCCCGCCCCCCCTTCACGTACACATCCCAGCCGCCGCCTTCGGGCCGGCGGCGGGCGTCGATCGCCACCACGATGCACTGGGAGCCGAAGCGCTCCGCCCCCTCCGCCACCAGCTGCGGCTGGCGCACCGCCGAGGAGTTGAGGCTGATCTTGTCGGCACCGGCGCGCAGCAGCTCGGTGATGCCCTCCACGCTGCCGATGCCCCCGCCCACCGTGAAGGGGATCGTCACCGCCTCGGCGGTGCGCTGCACCAGATCCACCAGCGTGGCGCGGCCCTGGTGGCTGGCGGCGATGTCGAGAAACACCAGCTCATCGGCTCCGGAGGCGCTGTAGCGGCAGGCGAGTTCCACCGGGTCGCCGGCATCGCGCAGGCCCACGAAATTGACCCCCTTCACCACACGGCCCTCGGCCACGTCGAGGCAGGGAATGATGCGCTTGGCGACCACGGGCGGAGCTGCGGGGGAGGAACAGGGGAGAGCGGCCGGCGCTGTTAGGGTTGCCCCACTTTTCTCTCGCCCCGGACATGTCCCAGGCTGCCATCACCATCGGTTCGAAGGTGCGGGTCACCCGGGTGCGCGACCGCATTCCCGCCGATCTGGTGGAGGCCCTCAAGGCCGATGCCACCGGCACCGTGCGGGATTTCAAGGTGACCGACGGCAAGGGCATCGGCGTGGTGGTGGAGCTCAGCGGCGGCACCACCAGCTGGTTCTTCGACGACGAGATCGCCCCCCTCTGATCCCCCAGGCCCCGTCCCCCATCCCGCGACCGTGAGCGACAGTCCCCCCGCCGGCGCCTCCCCGGTCGAGTCCCCCTCCAGCTCCGGCGGTGCCGGGGCGGCTGCGCGGCAACTTCTCGGCATGAAGGGGGCCAGCGAGACCTCCAGCCTATGGCGGATCCGGCTGCAGCTGATGAAGCCGGTCACCTGGATCCCGCTGATCTGGGGCGTGCTCTGCGGGGCGGCGGCCTCCGGCAACTTCCACTGGACCCCCGCGGAGGTGGCGGCCTCGTTTGCCTGCATGCTGATGAGCGGTCCGCTGCTGGCGGGCTACACGCAGACGATCAACGACTACTACGACCGCGAGATCGACGCGATCAACGAGCCCTACCGGCCCATCCCCTCGGGCGCGATCCCGCTGGGTCAGGTGAAGGCCCAGATCTGGATCCTGCTGCTTGCGGGTCTCGGCGCGGCCTACGGCCTCGACCTCTGGGCGGGCCAC
>JBJTWS010000073.1:0-4052 GCA_046081905.1 Synechococcus sp.
TGCTGAAGCTGTTCCGGGCCTCGATCGCCCCGGCCTGAGGGCCTGATTCAGTTTGCCGGAGCAGGAATCAGGTGTCCCTGAATCTCAGGGGCTCCATCGCGACGTCATGGCCCCAGCGCAACGCGCGACACACTCCTAGGCTTTCGGGGTCGTCGGCGCAGAGTGGCGCCCCCCAGGTCCGTGAGTATTTTCGTTGGCAACCTCCCCTTCCGCGCGGAGCAGGAAGACGTGGCGGAGTTGTTTGCCCCCTTCGGTGAGGTGGTCAGCTGTGCCCTGCCCCTGGAGCGGGATACGGGCCGCAAGCGTGGTTTTGCCTTCGTGGAGATGACCGACGACGCCACCGAGACCCGGGCAATCGAGGCCCTGCAGGGCGCTGAGCTGATGGGCCGGCCGCTGCGGATCAACAAGGCCGAGCCCCGCGGCAGCGCCCCCCGCCGCGGTGGCGGTGGCGGCTACGGCGGTGGTGGTGGCGGCGGTTATGGCGGGGGCGGCGGCTATGGCGGCGGAGGCGATCGGGGCTCCGGTGCCAAAGGCTGGGAAGACCGCAGCTACGGCGGTGGTGGCGGCGGTGGGTATGGAGCCGCTCCCCAGGAGGGCTTCGAGGCCGGCCGCACCCGCCGGCGCCGCAGTGGCGGTGGCGAGGCCGCGGCTCAGTAGCCCCGTTCCTCCAGCTGCCGGGCCGCCGCCTCCAGCACCTCGGGTCCGGCGGTCCGCTCCCCCGCGGCACGGGTGAGGTCGCGGCGCCAGTGGCGGGCACCGCTCACCCCCTCCACAACCTGCACCAGGTGCCGGGCGATCGCCCAGAGGCGGCCGCCGCCCTGGCACCAGCGCTCCGCGTGGGGGATCACGCCGCGCACCACCCGGGAGGCGCTCACCGCTGCCGGGGGGGGCGAGCCGAACAGTTCGGCATCCACCCCCGCCCAGCGCAGTGGGTGTTCGTAGGCGGCCCGGCCCACCATCACCCCATCCACGTGCTGCAGCTGCGCGCGGCACTCGTTGGGGTTCTGGAGGCCCCCGTTCAGCTCGATCACGAGCTGCGGCCGCTCCGCCTTGAGGCGGTGCACCAGCTCCGGCCGCAGGGGCGGGATCGTGCGGTTCTGCTTCGGGTCGAGCCCCTCCAGCCAGGCCTTGCGGGCATGCACAGTGAAGCGCTGGCAGCCGGCCGCGGCCACGGTGTCCACGAAGGTCAGCAGTTCCCCGTAAGAGTCGCGCGCATCGATGCCGATGCGGTGCTTCACCGTGATCGGCAGGCCGCTGGCCTGGGCCATCGCCGCCACGCACTCGGCCACCCGCTCCGGATCGGCCATCAGGCAGGCCCCGAAGCGGCCCTGCTGCACCTTCTGGCTGGGGCAGCCCACGTTCAGGTTCACCTCGTCGTAGCCGCAGTCCGCCGCCAGCCGGGTCGCCTCCGCCAGCCGGGCCGGATCGTCGCCCCCCAGCTGCAGGGCCAGGGGCTTCTCCTGGGGATCGAAGCCGATCAGCCGCTCCAGCCGCTGGCGCCGGGTGACGGGATCGCCCTCCCGCAGGGCATGGTGGAGCGCCTGGGCCACCACCATCTCGGTGTAGAGCAGGCAGTAGCGGCTGATCTGCCGCATCTGCACCCGGAAGTGCCGATCGGTGTAGTCGAGCATCGGCGCCACACTGAAGCGGGCACAACGAACCAGGGGGCTGGCGTGGAGGCTGCGACTGGCGTGGAGGCTGTTACTGGCGTAGTCGGTGGAACCCATGGGCCCATGCTGCCGGCCCGTGCGGCCGTGGTGGTGGCGGGCGGCGGGCCGGCGGGCTTCATGGCGGCGGTGGCCGCGGCCGAGGCCGGCGTGCGCGATGTGCTCGTGCTCGAGGCCACGCCGGAGCCGCTGCACAAGGTGCTGATCAGCGGCGGCGGCCGCTGCAACGTGACCCACGCCTGCTGGGATCCCGGCGAACTGGTGGGCCACTACCCCCGCGGCTCCCGCGCCCTGCGGGGGCCCTTCGCCCGCTTCGCCTGCGGCGATGCGGTGGCCTGGTTCGAGGAACATGGGCTTGCTTTGGTGGAGGAGCCCGATGGCCGCCTCTTCCCCCACACCCACCGCTCCCAGTCGGTGATCGACACCCTGCGCCGCGCCGCGGCCCGGGCGGGGGTGCAGCTCCGCACCGGCGAGGCACTGCAGACGGCCGAGGCCCGGCCGGGCGGCGGCTTCCGCCTGGGGCTGCGGGCGGGGGGAGCTCCGGCCACGCTCCGCTGCGACCGGCTGGTGCTCGCCACCGGCAGCCATCCCAGCGGCCGCCGCCTGGCCGCATCCCTCGGCCACCAGCTGGTGCCGCCGGCCCCCTCGCTGTTCACCCTGGCCCTGGAGGCGCCGGCCCTCACGGCCCTGGCCGGGGTGGTGATGGAGCCGGTGGGCCTGGAGCTGCAGCTGCCCGCTGCGGCCGGCGCGGCTCCCCAGCGCTTCCGCCAGAGCGGCACGGTGCTGATCACCCATTGGGGCCTGAGCGGTCCGGCCTGCCTGCGGCTCACGGCCTTCGCGGCCCGGGCCCTGCAGCAGGTGGGCTACCGCGGCACCCTCACGGTGGACTGGAGCGGTGGCCGCAGTGCCGGCGCCCTGCAGGAGCTCTTCGCGGAGCTGCGCCGCAGCCAGGCCCGGCGTCAGCTCCGCACGGCCCGCCCCTGGCCGGAGCTCAGCCGCCGGCTCTGGTGGGCGCTGCTGGAGGGGGTGGGGCTCCAGCTCGACACCCGCTGGGCCGACCTGCCGGCCCGGGCCCAGCAGGGCCTGATCGAGGCCCTCCGCGCCAGCCGGTACGCCATCCGCGGCCGCGGCCCCTTCGGAGAGGAGTTCGTCACCGCCGGCGGGGTGGCGTTGGGGGAGGTGAACCTGGCCCGGATGGAGAGCCGCCTCCAGCCCGGCCTCCACCTGGTGGGGGAGCTGCTGGATGTGGATGGCGTCACCGGGGGCTTCAACTTCCAGCACTGCTGGAGTTCCGGCTGGCTGGCGGGGCAGGCCCTGGCGGCGCCTCAGGCGAGCGAGCCGGCGGCGTGACCGGCCAGCACGGGATTGGCCAGCGGCCCCTGCAGGTGATCCCAGGGCAGCGCCTGAGCGGCGCTCCAGGTGGCGTGCACCACCTTCTCCCAGGCGGGCGGCGGCGGGGCCTCGGCTGCCGCGCCGCCCTCGCGCACCTGGCGGTAGGCCTGCTTCCAGCCCCCCAGGCTCTCCTGGCGACCGCGGGCCGCGGCGATCACGGGCGCGAGGCGTCGGTCGCTGCGCGACAGCAGCGCCTGGATCACGCTCCAGCCGTAGCTCTCGGGCCGGAGCTCGATCCCCTTGGGCGTGAGGCGCTTGGCCAGCAGCTTCAGCCGCTTCTCGGCCTCGGGCCGCACCCCCTGCCACTGGAAGGGTGTGTGGGCCTTGGGCACGAACGTGCTCACCCCCAGGGAGAGCCGCAGCCCCGGAGTGGCCTTCTTGAGGGCCAGCAGCAGATCGGCCGTGGCCTCCACGTCGGCATCCTCCTCGGTGGGCAGGCCCACCATCCCGTAGAGCTTCAGGCCGCTGAGGCCGCCCTCCTTCGCATAGCGGGCGGCGGCGAAGATCTCTTCGGTGGCGAGCTTCTTGTTCACCACCTGCCGCATGCGCTCGCTGCCGCTCTCGATCGCGATCGTGAGCGATTTGCTGCCCCGCTTGGCCAGGATCCGGCCCAGCTCGGGCGTGACCGTGGCGGCCCGCACCGAACTCACGCTCACGCGGGTGCCCTCGAAGCGCTCCTGATCGAGCCAGGCCAGCAGGTCGGCGAACTGGGGGTGCTGGGTCACCGAGGCACCCAGCAGCCCCAGCCGCTGGGTGGCCGCCAGGCCCTTCTCCACCGCCGGGATCAGACCGTCCTCGAGGCTGGGGGTGCGGAAGGGCAGGGTGAGGTAGCTGGCCAGGCAGAAGCGGCACAGCTCCGGGCAGCTGCGCACCACCTCCACCATGTGGATCGAGGGCCAGGCCGCCTCCGGGGTGATCACGGTGGAATGGCTCAGGGTGTTGCCGCGCCAGGTCTGGCGGCTCACGCTGGTGGGGCAGCCGGCTTCCGTGGGG
>JBJTWS010000074.1:0-7270 GCA_046081905.1 Synechococcus sp.
TCACAAGGCGTCGCCGCTTCCGCTCCCCCCTCGATCGCTTCTACGGCCCCTACGTGGATGTGGGCCTGCTGCGCCGTACCCTTGGCCTGGTGAAGCGGGTGTTCCCCCTGCGGCAGCGCCCCCAGCCGCTCTTCAAGGATCGCACCTGCCTGAACTACGACATCGGGCGCTGCCCGGGGGTGTGCCAGCAGAAGATCAGCTCGGACGACTACCACCGCACCCTGCGGCAGGTGGCAATGGTGTTCCAGGGCCGCAATGAGGAGCTGGTGGAGCTGCTCACCGAGCAGATGGAGAAGTATGCCGAGCGGCTCGATTTCGAGAGCGCCGCCCGGGTGCGCGACCAGCTGCAGGGCATCGGCAGCCTCACCGCCGACCAGAAGATGAGCCTCGGCGACAGCTCCGTGAGCCGCGATGTGATCGCCCTGGCGGCCGACGGGAGGGTGGCGGCGGTGCAGCTGTTCCAGATGCGGGCCGGCAAGCTGGTGGGCCGGCTGGGCTTCACCGCCGATGCGGTGGGCACGCCCCTGGCGGAGGAGGGCGCCGGCGGCGACCTGCCCCCCTCGCCCGAGCGGCGCGAGGCCCTCGGCCGCATCCTGCAGACGGTGATCGAGGAGCACTACAGCCAGGTGGAGCCGGTGGAGATCCCGCCGGAGCTGCTTCTGCAGGTGCCCCTGCCCCAGCAGGCCCTGATCGAGGAGTGGCTCTGCGAGCGGCGCGGGCGGCGGGTGAAGCTGGCGGTGCCGCAGCGGCAGCAGAAGGCCGAGCTGATCGAGCTGGTGGAGCGCAACGCCAGCTACGAGCTGCAGCGGGCCCAGCGCAGCAGTGAGCAGCAGCTGCTCGCCACCGAAGACCTGGCCCAGCTGCTGGAGCTCTCCACCCCACCGCGGCGGATCGAGGGCTACGACATCAGCCACATCCAGGGCAGTGATGCGGTGGCCTCCCAGGTGGTGTTCGTGGATGGTCTGCCCGCCAAGCAGCACTACCGCAAGTACCGGATCCGCAGCAGCGCCGTGCGCTCCGGCCACTCCGACGACTTCATGAGCATGGCGGAGGTGATCCGCCGCCGCTTCCGCCGCTGGGCCCAGGCCAAGGCGGAGGGGTCGGACCTGCGGGAGCTGCGCCGGGCGGCGGGCAGCGCCCTCCACACCGGTGGCCTCAACGACTGGCCGGATGTGGTGATGATCGATGGCGGCAAGGGGCAGCTCTCCGCCGTGATGGAGGCCCTGCGGGAACTCAACCTCGACGAGGACCTGGTGGTGTGCTCCCTGGCCAAGCAGCGGGAGGAGGTGTTCGTTCCTGGCGCAAAGGAGCCGCTCGACAGTGAACCGGACCAGCTCGGGGTGCAGCTGCTGCGGCGCCTGCGGGATGAGGCGCACCGCTTCGCGGTGAGTTTCCACCGCCAGCAGCGGGGCGAGCGGATGAAGCGCTCCCGCCTGTCGGAGATCCCGGGCCTCGGTCCGAAGCGGATCCGTGAACTCCTGGCCCATTTCCGTTCGATCGATGCGATCCAGATCGCCAGCCTCGAGGCCCTGGCGGAAGCGCCCGGGATGGGGCCCTCCCTGGCGAAGGTGGTGTGGGAGTACTTCCACCCCGCCGCCGCGGACGCCGCGGACGAGGAGTACGAACTGGAGAATGGAAAGCCCCTGGAGATGGCCGGTTGAGCCGCATCGCTGGTCTGCTTCTCCTGCTGCTCACCCTGCTGGGGGCGCCCCTGCTGGCGGCGGCGCCGGCCCAGGCGGCGCCGGGGCTCTGCGTGG
Source organism: Synechococcus sp. (assembly GCA_046081905.1). Taxonomy (GTDB): domain Bacteria; phylum Cyanobacteriota; class Cyanobacteriia; order PCC-6307; family Cyanobiaceae; genus CBW1002. The sequence continues at coordinate 1,758 of JBJTWS010000074.1, forward strand.
GGCCGGTGTGCGGCGATGAGATCACCCGCAGCGCCAAGCACCACTTCCAGCTGCGCCTGCGGGTGAGCGACCAGCAGGGGCACCACGAGCGGCTGGTGGTGGATTGCCGCGACGGACGCCTCAGCCCGGAGGCCGGGCCCGTGGAGCGGGGCTACGTGGCGGCGGTGACCCGCCGCGCCTGCCGCCTCAGCAGCGAACCCGGAGCCTGACACCGCCATGGGCCTGGGGGTGTGGGTGCTGGGGGATCAGCTGGCGGCGGACCAGGCCGCCCTGGCGAGCACGGTGCCGGGGCAGGCGCGGGTGCTGCTGGTGGAGAGCACCTCGGTGCTGCGCCGCCGCGCGTACCACGGCCAGAAGCTGGTGCTGGTGTGGAGCGCCATGCGCCACTTCGCCGCCGACCTGCGGGCCGCCGGCTGGACGGTGGATCACCTGGAAGCGGCCAGCTTTGGCGAGGCGGTGCGGGGCTGGATCGCCGCCCATGGCATCGAGGAACTGCGGCTGATGGAGCCGGCGGACCGGGGTTTCCGCTCCGCGATCGAAGCGCTGCAGCTGCCGGTGCGGCTGGTGTGGCTGCCCAGCAACGCGTTCCTCTGGAGCCGCGAGGAGTTCGCCACCTGGGCCGCGGGGCAGAAGCAGCTGCGGCTGGAGTTCTTCTACCGGGAGGGGCGGCGGCGCTTCGGGGTGCTGCTGGAGGGGGAGGGCAAGGCGGCCCGGCCCCTCGGCGGCCAGTGGAACTTCGATGCCGAGAACCGCAAGGCGCCCCCCAAAGGCCTGAGGGGCCCGGAGCCGCTGCTCTTTGCGCCGGATGCGATCACTGAGGGCGTGATCGAGCGGGTGGAGCAGCTGCAGGAGCAGCGCCGCGCGGAGGGCCTTCCGCCCCTGCCGGGACGGGCCCGGCCCTTCGGATGGGGGGTGAGCCGGACCCAGGCCCTGGCGGTGCTGGAGCACTTCATCGCCACCCGGCTGGATGGCTTCGGCCCCTACCAGGACGCGATGGTGCGGGGGCAGCCCACCCTCTGGCATGCGCTGCTCTCGCCCTACCTGAACCTCGGCCTGCTCCACCCGCTGGAGGTGCTGCGCCGGCTGGAGGCGGCGGGCCTGGAGCGGGGAACGCCCCTGGCGGGCCTGGAGGGGGTGATCCGCCAGATCCTCGGCTGGCGGGAGTACACCCACGGCCTCTATCACTGGTTCGGCGAGGCCTACCCCCGCAGCAACCATTTCGGCCATCAGCGGCCACTCCCCTCCTTTTTCGAGGAGCTGGGGGGCAGCGGCATGGCCTGCCTGGACACGGTCCTCTCCGAGGTGAAGGAGACCGCCTACGCCCATCACATCCAGCGGCTGATGGTGCTGGCCAACTACGGCCTGATCGCCGGCCTGGATCCGCAGGCCCTCACCGCCTGGTTCCACCGCATGTTCATCGACGGCCACGACTGGGTGATGCAGACCAACGTGCTCGGCATGGGCCTCTTCGCCGATGGCGGCCGCCTGGCGAGCAAGCCCTACGCCGCCAGCGGCAACTACATCCGCCGCATGAGCAACTACTGCCAGGGCTGTCGCTACGACCCCCGCCAGCGCAGCGGCCCCAAGGCCTGCCCGCTCAACGCCTACTACTGGGATTTCCTGGCCCGCCACCGGGACGAACTGCGCCGCAATGCGCGCATGGCCCTGGTCATGCGCCAGCTGGAGAAGATCCCGCCGGAGGAACTTGAGCAGATCCGCGCCACCGCGGCGGCGGCCGGCTCAGACCCTGTGGCAGGGGTGGGGAGCTCCCTCCACGGAAGTGTCCGCAGCTGAGGAGTCCGGCTCCGCCGGGGCCTGCCGTTCCCTCTCGAGCCTGTCGATGCAGGAGGAACAGAGCACGTGGCCCCTGTTCTGCAGGTAGAGCCGCAGGGCGCGCTCGATCTGCAGGCCGCAGCCGGAACAGGCAAACAGGGGACTCATCGACCAGCGTGTGCTGCAGCTGATCTAAGCCAACTGCGAGGGAGGCATGGCCACCGTCGTCACCGATCCGCGCCCGGGTGGGGGCCGGTGCGCTGCAGGCTGCCCACAACAGAGCCCGGAGCGTGGGCCCCGGGCTCTTGTCTGCTCAACCCATGGATCCGGTGGTGGCGCTGATGCCATCCCAGGAACTCGATGGGCTGTGCCGTGGTTCAGGCGGTCGGCTGGAAGCTCGATCCGCGGTTCTTCAGCTGTGGGGCGGAGCTGCCGGCGCTGGCACCTGGGGCCAGGTGACAAGTGGGACTTCCCGTGGGGTCCGGGGCACCTGGGGCGGGACTGAACGCCACGCCCGTGAACGATGCAGTGGACGGCGACAGCGCGACACGCCAGGGAAGCCAGAGATCCGTCGAGAGTGTTGGAGCAGGGGCCGGATCGTCAGCGCGCTCCTGGAGCCTGATGGGGTGGGGTGTCGTCCATCGACTGGAGCCTCCGAATCCCGATGGGCATACAATCGATACGCCGGCGGAACAAGGCAAGGGGGCCGGGGCGCCTTGCAATCGCTCTTCACCGGCGGTGACGTTCGTTCATGACGAAACCGCAGCGAACTGTTGGCCGGCACGCCAAGGCCGTGCGGCGGCTGCCGCGCCCTACCCTGCGGGTCCGCGCCCCCCTGCTGCCGCATGCCCCTGGCCCTCGCCTGGCCGCCCGAGGCCTACCTGTGGTTCAAGACCCTCCACATCGTGGGGGTGGTGGTGTGGTTCGCCGGCCTCTTCTACCTGGTGCGCCTGTTCATCTACCACCGCGAGGCCGAGGAACTCGAACCGAGCCTGCGCACCGCTTTCCAGGAGCAGTACGCCCTGATGGAGCGCCGCCTGGCCAACATCATCACCACCCCGGGCATGGTGGTGGCCGTGGTCTGTGCCGCCGGCCTGCTCAGCGTGAACCCCGCCTGGCTGCACCAGGGCTGGATGCACGCCAAGCTCGCCTTCGTGGCCGCCCTGCTTGCCTACCATGCCTTCTGCTACCGGATCATGGGCCAGCTGCAGCAGGGCCGCTGCGGCTGGAGCCCCCGCCAGCTGCGGGCCCTCAATGAGCTGCCCACCCTGCTGCTGGTGGTGGTGGTGATGCTGGTGGTGTTCAAGAACCAGTTCCCCACCGGCGCCGCCACCTGGTTCCTGGTGGCCCTGGTGGTGTTCATGGCCGCCTCGATTCAGTTCTACGCCCGCTGGCGCCGGTTGCGGGCCGAGCGGCTGGCGGCGGGTGCAGGCGCCGGCTGAGCCGGCCGCAGTTCCCTTTCCCCCCTCCCGGTGATGGTGGCCTCTCCCCCTTCCTCCCTGCGCCCCGAGGCGGCGGCCCATCCCCTGGCCGCCGTGCTGCGCAGCGTGGACGCCGGCAGCTGCCCCGATCGGCTCAATTTCCACTGCCACACCACCTGCAGCGACGGCAGCCTCCACCCCCGTGAAATGGCCCGCCAGGCCGCGGCGATCGGGCTGGAGCACTTCGCCGTGACCGACCACCACAGCGTGGCCGCCCATGCCGAGGTGGCGGCGGCGCTGCGGGACTGGGCCGAGGAGGGACGGCCCGTGCCCACCCTCTGGAGCGGCGTGGAGATCAGCTGCCTGCTGGAGGGGTGCCTGGTGCACGTGCTGGGGCTCGGCTTCGATCCGGCCCACCCGGCCCTGGCGCCCTACCTGCGTGGCGTGTCCGCGGTGGGTCCGGCCCTGCGCTCCTCCGCCGTGGTGGCGGCCATCCGGGCGGCGGGCGGCCTGGCGCTGCTGGCCCACCCCGCCCGCTACCGCCTGCCCCACCAGCGCCTGGTCGCCGCCGCCGCCGACCAGGGCTTCGATGGCGCCGAAGCCTGGTACGACTACGCCATGCAGGGCGTCTGGGCTCCCTCACCGGTGGTGTGTGATGCGATCGCCGCCGCTCTGGAGGAACGTGGCCTTTTGCAGAGTTGTGGTACCGATACCCATGGATTGGAGCTCCGAGGCCGCTAGGGTTTGCTGACGCTTTCCCCCATGCCGATGGGCCTCTTCGATCGTCTGCTCGGTTCCCGTTCCGCCACGGCGTCATCGAAACCAGCCCCTGAGCCCAAGAAAAAGGATGAGGCCTTCTTCCTCGAGCCCGACGCCTCCACCAGCCTCGGCGACGTGACCTTCATGCGTCGCTCCAACACCATCCGCCGCACCTTCCCGGGTACGAAGGACAACCCCGGCACCAAGGAGATGATCCAGGAAGTGGACTCCATGGATGCCCGCCTCGAGAAGGTGTCCGAAGGTCTGCCCGGCACCGGTGGTGGCGCCGCGGATGTGAACCTCACCGGCGGGGTGCCGAAGCCGGTGAAGAAGACCTTCGCCCGTCAGATGTCCGCCGCTGAGCTGGAGCAGCGCCTCAAGGGTTCCGCCGTGACCGGCGTGAACGTGCCGGGCGGTCCGGCCGCCCAGAAGAAGAAGGAGAGCGAATCCACCGCCCAGCCCGCCATCACCGCCCAGCCCGCCAAGCCCGGTTCGATCGATCCGTTCAAGGCGATGGTGAAGGACCTCAACGCCTGATCCCGGGCTTTAACGCCCTTTGTTCAACGCCCCTCGATCAGGGCCTCACTCTCGAGGACCAGCTGGCGCAACTGCTCCACCTGGTTTTTTGTGGCCCCCTCCCACAGCCCGCGGTGGTGGGCCTCCAGCAGCCGCTCCCCCATGTCCCGCAGAGCCCAGGGGTTGGAGGTCTCCAGGAAGCGGCGCACGGAGTTGTTCTCCAGCCACTCCCGGCAGAGGGCGCCGTAGCTCCAGTCCGGCACCCGGCCGGTGCTGGCGTCGTAGGCGAAGAGGTAATCGAGGCTGGCGGCCATCTCGAAGCCCCCCTTGTAGCCGTGCCCCTGCATTGCCGTGATCCAGCGGGGGTTGAGCACACGGCTGCGCAGCACCTTGTCGAACTCCCGCTCCAGCCGGTGCAGCCGCGGCCGCTGGTGGCGGGAGTGGTCGGCGAACCAGAGGGCCGGGGCACTGCCCCGCACCGCCTCGGTGGCGGCGCTGAGGCCCCCCTGGAACTGGTAGTAGTCGTCGGAATCGAGCAGATCGTGCTCGCGGTTGTCCTGGTTGTGCAGCACCACCTGCACGCCGGCGAGCCGTTGCTCCAGCCCAGCTCGATCCTGGGCCGCCTCCAGGCCAGTGGCGCCGGTGGGGGTGCCGTCGTAGCGCCACTGGCTCCACTGCAGGAAGGCTTCGCCCAGGTCGGAGCGCTCCTCCCACTGGCCGCTGTCGATCAGCCCCTGCAGGCCGGCGCCGTAGGCCCCCGGGGCCGACCCGTAGACGCGCCCGCTGTGGCCCTCCCGCCGTGCCGCCGCGGCCAGGGGGTTGTCCGTTTCGGCTTCCGGCAGCGCGGCCACCAGCGCCGTGGCCCGGTTGAACCAGGCCACCAGCTGGGGGAAGGCGTCGCGGAACAGCCCTGAGATGCGCAGGGTCACATCCACCCGCGGCCGCCCCAGCAGCGCCAGGTGCAACACCTCCACATCCACCATCCGCCGGGTGGGGCCATCCCACACCGGCTGTACCCCCAGCAGCGCCAGGGCCTGGGCGATG
>JBJTWS010000075.1:0-3301 GCA_046081905.1 Synechococcus sp.
CGTGCCGAACTGGATCCAGCGGCCGGAACCGGTCTGCCCGAGCTGATCGGCCAGCAGGCTGATCGGATCGAGGGCCGTGCGCTGCGCAGCCGGCAACCACCCCAGCCCTTCAGTGAGCACGACGGCCCAGAACAGAAACAGCCCACCGGCCACCAGCACCGCAGTGCGCAGGGCCCGGGGCACGGCCTGCGTCGGCCGCAGCGCCTCCTGAACCAGGTTGGTGGCGCTTTCGAATCCCATGAAACTGAGCACGGCCACCATCAGGCCGGCACGCACCTGATTGCCCGTGTCGCCGAGGGGGTCGATCGCCCGCAGATCAGCCTGTGTGCCTGCCTGGTGCAGCACCACCAGGCAGAGCCCGAGCACGATCAGCACCGAGACCGTCTCGGTGAGCAGCATGGTGGTGGTGGAGAGGCGCACATCGCGGCGAGCCAGCTCCAGGCTGGCCAGGGCACCGACCAGAAAGGTGGCCAGAGGCAGGGGCGGCAGGCCCAGGGGTGTGAGCAGAAAGCTGAGATAGAAGCCGAGAAAGGCCATGCAGGCCAGGGCTGCGGCGCCGTAGCCCAGCAGCATGGCCCAACTGGCGAGACCACCCACGCCCTGGCCCAGGCCCACCTCCACATAACCGGCGATGCCGGTGGGCCGGGGGGACTCATGGCGGAAGAGCACCAGCGTTTCGCTCACCAGCAGGATCACCACGAGGGCGATGGCGTAGGCAAGCCAGGTGGCCCGGCCGGAAGCCTGCTGCACATCGGGGATGTTGAGGACCGCCGTGAGGGTGAGCCCGACCGTGGCCAGGGACTGGCCAAGGATCGCCGCGGGGCCGAGACAGCGGCGCAGCCCGGTTGAGGGGGTGGTTGGAGATGTCACGGAGATGGCGGAGACAGGCGTGGACCAGCGGGCGGGGTGCGCCGGTGGGCGCGATCATGGGGGGTCCCCAGCTCCCGCCCGCACCAGCAGCACCACTGTCGAACGGGCCTGAACCTGATACGCGTGGTCGGGCAGGGGCGGCGCATCTCCCCAGGGGGCGATGTCGTCGGGACTGGGCCGGGCGGTGTCGATCCAGCGATGCCAGCAGCCATCCGCCATCCCGGTGGGCGGCAGGACAAAGCGCAGGGGCTGCCACCAGGCATTGACCATCACGTACATCCGAAACCGGTGCTCGCTGCTGGTGTAGCTGAGGGCGAAGGAGTGGGAATCGGGGCCCCAGTCGGGCTGGCAGGGCTCCACGCCGTGCCACTCGACGGCGCAGCGCCGCAGCAGCTCAGCCAGCGGCAAGCTGGTGTGATCCACCACCACGTCGCGGCGCTGCCGGTAGGCGATCAGCTCACGGGTGAAGCGCAGCAGATCGGCCTGGCGCTGCACCAGGGTCCAGTCGAACCAGCTGATCGGGTTGTCCTGGCAGTAGGCGTTGTTGTTGCCCCGCTGGCTGCGGCCCACCTCATCGCCCATGGTGAGCATGGGCGTTCCCGAGGCCAGCAGCAACAGGCAGAGGGCATTGCGCTGTTGCCGGGCCCGCAGGGCAAGCACGTCCGGGTCCTCGGTGGGTCCCTCCACGCCGCAGTTCCAGCTGGCGTTGTCGTCTGAACCGTCGCGATTGGCTTCGCCATTGGCCTCGTTGTGCTTGGTGTTGAAACTCACCCAGTCGGCCAGGGTGAAGCCGTCGTGGCAGGTGAAGAAGTTCACGCTCACCTCTGCCTCCCGCCGGCGGGAGCCGTAAATGTCCGGGCTGCCGATGAGGCGTTGGGCCGCCGCCCAGGCGAAGCCGGAATCCCCCTTGAGGAAGTGACGCAGGTCGTCGCGGAAGCGGCCGTTCCACTCCTGCCAGCGCTCGCCCACGAAGCTGCCCACCTCGTAGAGGCCGGCCGCGTCCCAGGCCTCGGCGATCAGCTTGGTGCCCGCCAGCACGGGGTCGCTGTCGAGATCGAACAGGATCGGCGGCCTGGGTTCCGGGTTGCCCTGCTCATCGCGGGAGAGCACGGCAGCCAGATCGAAGCGGAAGCCGTCCACATGCATCTGCTCCACCCAGTGGCGCAGGCTGTGGCGGATCAGTCGCCGCACCACGGGGTTGTTGGCGTTGAAGGTGTTGCCGCAACCCGTCACATCCAGGTCTTGCAGGCTCTCGCCCTCCCCCTCCAGCAGGTAGTAATCGTGGGGGGCCAGGCCCCGGTAGGAGAGGGTGGGCCCGGCCGCCGGCCCAGCCATCGCCCCCTCGGCCGTGTGGTTGAACACCACATCGAGAATCACCTCAATGCCGGCGCGGTGCAGGGCCTTGACCAGATCGCGGAATTCATCCTGGGCCGCCAGGGGATCGGTGGCGCTGGCGTAGGCCGGATGGGGGGCCAGCACGCTGATGGGCTGATAGCCCCAGTGGTTGCTGAGCCCGGCCGGTGCGGCCTGGGCATCGAAGGCGAACACCGGCAACAGCTCCACGGCGGTGATGCCCAGCTGCTGCAGGTAGGGGATCCGCTCGATCAGGGCCGCGTAGGTGCCGGCGCGCTCGGGGGGGATCCCAGAGCTGGGATCGGCCGTGAAACCGCGCACATGCAGCTCGTAGATCACGGTTTCGCGCGCGGGCCGGCGCAGGGGGCGATCCCCCTGCCAGTCGTAGCCACTGAGATCGGCCACCACGCTCTTCATTGCCCCGGCCCAGCCACCCCCGCTGCCAAGCCGTCCTCCCTGCCGGCGCTGGCCCTGCTGCCTGCTGTAACCGGGCGGCACTGCCAGAGCAGGGGCATAGGGGTCGAGCAGCAGGCCGTCGGGATCGGCGGGCAGCCGATAGCCGTAGAGCTGACCGGGGCCCAGCCCAGCCACCAGCCCATGCCAGTAGGAACCGCTGCGGTGCTGTTCGCCAGCGAAGGCGATCACCGCCACCGGCTCCGGATCCTCGGGCGCGGCGAACAGACAGAGCTCCAGGACATCGCAGTCCCGGGCGTGGATGCTGAAGTTCACCCCATCCGGCAGCAGCGTCGGGCCGAGCGGCGCGCTGCTGCCGGCGCTGAGGGCCAGGGAAGCGTCGATCACGGCGAGGCCCTCGGATGTGTGGGGTCACCCGCCAATGGTGCCCAGGGCCGGGCACGCTGCCTACGTTGCGGTGCACATCAGGCTCGGGCGATGGAAATCACGGTGGTGGAGCTGCTGGTGCCGGTTGCGCCTTCCGCGGCGGCCCAGGCCGCGCTGCTGCTGCTGCGGCTGTTCATGGGGGTGTGCTTTATCCGCCACGGCTGGCCCAAGCTGCGCAACCTCTCCACCTGGGCCCAGGCGCTCAACACGCCGAAGTGGCTTTGCTTCCTCTCGGCCT
>JBJTWS010000076.1:0-2506 GCA_046081905.1 Synechococcus sp.
CACCTTCGGGATCGATGCCATCTTTGCCCATCTCGGCGGCACGCACCAAGGCGGCAGCCACTTCAGCAGCTTTCTGGTATTTCTACTGGGGCCGCTCCACCTGGCCGGAGATGATCAGCGGCGTACGGGCTTCATCGATCAGGATCGAGTCGACTTCGTCGATCACGCAGTAGTGGAACTCCCGCTGCACCACCTCGGCGATATCCGAGGCCATGTTGTCGCGCAGGTAGTCGAAGCCGAGCTCCGAGTTGGTGGCGTAGGTGATGTCGCAGGCGTAGTTGCGGCGGCGGGTGGCCGGATCCATGTCCTGCTGGATCAGACCCACCGACAGGCCCAGGAAGCGGTGCACCTGGCCCATCCATTCGGCGTCGCGGCGGGCCAGGTAATCATTCACCGTCACCACGTGCACACCGCGGCCGGTGAGGGCGTTGAGGTAAGCGGGCAGGGTGGCCACGAGGGTCTTGCCCTCGCCGGTCTTCATCTCGGCGATCTGGCCGTCGTGCAGCACCATGCCGCCGATCAGCTGCACATCGAAGTGGCGCATGCCGAGCACGCGCTTGCCGGCCTCGCGCACTACGGCAAAGGCCTGGGGCAGCAGCTCATCGAGCAGCTTGCGCTCGCGCTCAAGGGTGGTTTCGAGGCTCAGGCCCCGGCTGCGGCACTCCTCCTGCAGGGCCGAGAGCTTCTGGCGGAATTCCGTGGTGAGCCTGCGCAGCTCGTCGTCGGAGAGGGCGGCCACCTCCTCCTCCAGCAGGCCGATGTCGGAGACGATCGGCTGATAGCGCTTCAGCTTGCGGGCATTCGGATCACCCAGCAGCAGCTTGAGCATGGAGAACGGGCCGGATCGCGCTGGGGGTCAGCCTACTGAGGGCCGCGGGCGCGGCCCGGGCGGAGATCACGCCTCCAGCCGCAGCCGCCAACACTGGGTAGAATCGAAAAACGTTCTACCCAGCCCTCCGATGGGCATGAACATCAAGGACCCTCAGGTCCATGCCATGGCCCGGCAGCTGGCGGCCCGGCGCGGCACCACCGTGACCGATGCGGTGCGGCAGGCGCTGGCGGCGGAGCTGGAGCGCAGCGCCGACAGGCCCGACACACCGGCCCAGCTCCAGAAGGCACGCCGCGAGGAACTGGAACGCCTGCTGCAGCGCTTCCGTCGGCTGCATTGGCCGGATCAACGCAGCAGCGAGGAGCTGCAAGCTGAGCTTTACGACGAGCACGGCCTACCGATCTGATGGCCGAGGCGTTTCAGCTGGTGGTGGACACCTCCGCCCTGATCGGCGTGCTCAAGGCAGAGCCGGAGGCAGCCTCCCTGCTGGATCGGCTCAGCCCGGCGGGAGCCAAGGCCATCAGCACCGCCACGCTGCTGGAGGCCCAGATGGTGGCCTGCAGCCAGCTGGGAGATCACGGCAGCGCAGAGCTGGATCTGCTGCTGCATCAGGCCGGGATCGTGGCGGTGCAGTTCGATGCCCTGCAGCTCCACTGGGCCCTCAAGGGCTGGCGCCGCTTCGGCAAGGGGCGCCAGCCCGCAGGCCTGAACCTGGGCGACTGCTTCGCCTACGGGCTGGCGATGACGCTGGAGCTGCCGCTGCTGTTCAAGGGCGAGGATTTCAGCAGCACCGATGTGAAGGTGGCCCGTTGAGCGGCAACATTGCAGCGCTGAGGCCGTCCAAGACGGAGATCCACCTGATCCGCCACCGCGCCGGCGGCCTGCGGCTGCGCCGCGGCCCCGGGCAGCTGCAGCAGCTGCAGGCCCTGCTGGATGGCCATAGCTTCTGGGCCCAGGGGCGCTCGCCGCAGCAGCTGCGCCGGATGCTGGCGGCCAGCCAGGCGGTGGTGAGCGCTTGGCGCGGCGATCAGCTGGTGGGCTTCGGCCGGGCCACGAGCGATGGCGTGTTCCGGGCCGTGCTCTGGGATGTTGTGGTGGCCGGCGACGAGCAAGGCCAGGGGCTGGGGCGTCAGGTGGTGGAGGCGCTGCTAGCCGCTCCCGCGCTCACCGGCGTGGAGCGGGTGTATCTCATGACCACCAACAGTGCCGGTTTCTACAGGCAATTGGGCTTTGAGACCAACAGCTGCCAGAAGCTGATGCGACGATCTCTGAAAAGCGGATGAAGAGATTCGAACTCTCGACCCTCTCCTTGGCAAGGAGATGCTCTACCACTGAGCTACATCCACACTGTGGAGGTCTGGCCGAGGCCATGGCTCCCCTACGTCCTTCCGGGCGCCCTGAGATCTTGCACCACAGGGGTGCCCACCGTCAAATGCCCTGGCCGGACGCCGAAGGCCTTCCCCCTCGCAAACTCTGACGGGCGGCACAGGCTTAAGATTTCAGAAGTGCACTGCCTCGGCAAAGCGATTCAGAGCTGGCCCGGCGCCATCGTGGTGGCCCTGTACGGACCCTGCCCGGATGGGCTGCAGCGCCGCCTCACTGCCTTCCGGAAGGCCGGTCTACTTGTTGTGGCGGTCAACAACAACCCGAAATCAGGCGTCACAGAGCTCTCGGCCG
>JBJTWS010000077.1:0-8424 GCA_046081905.1 Synechococcus sp.
CATTCACCGCGCCATGCACGCGGTGATCGACCGTCACCCCAAGCACGGCATCCACTTCCGTGTGCTGGCCAAGTGCCTGCGCCTCTCCGGTGGTGACCAGCTCCACACCGGCACCGTGGTGGGCAAGCTCGAGGGCGACCGCCAGTCGACCCTGGGCTACATCGACCAGCTGCGTGAATCCTTCGTTCCCGAAGATCGCAGCCGCGGCAACTTCTTCGATCAGGACTGGGGCTCCATGGGCGGCGTGTTCGCCGTGGCCTCCGGCGGTATCCACGTGTGGCACATGCCCGCGCTGGTGAGCATCTTCGGCGACGATTCGGTGCTGCAGTTCGGTGGTGGCACCCACGGCCACCCCTGGGGTTCGGCCGCCGGTGCTGCTGCCAACCGCGTGGCTCTCGAAGCCTGCGTCAAGGCCCGCAACGCCGGTCGTGAAATCGAGCGCGAAGGTCGCGACATCCTTCTGGAGGCTGCGAAGCACAGCCCCGAGCTGGCCATCGCCCTCGAGACCTGGAAGGAAATCAAGTTCGAGTTCGACACCGTCGACAAGCTCGACGTGAACTGAGTTCCCGCGGTGGGGAGCGGAAGACGGACGCCTGCGTGCTGTCTTCCCTCCCGCCCTGGAATCTTCAGCGAGCGCGATCAGGAACCCGAAGCATTGGGTTCAACCATTCCATCCACCTAAAGGATCCCCATGCCTTTCAAGAGCACCGTGGGTGACTATCAAACAGTCGCCACCCTGGAGACCTTCGGCTTCCTGCCGCCGATGACCCAGGACGAGATCTACGACCAGATCGCCTACATCATTGCCCAGGGTTGGAGCCCGCTGGTGGAGCACGTGCACCCCAGCCGCTCCATGGCCACCTACTGGTCCTACTGGAAGCTCCCCTTCTTCGGTGAGAAGGATCTGGGCGTAATCGTGAGCGAACTCGAGGCCTGCCACCGCGCCTACCCCGACCACCACGTTCGCCTGGTGGGCTACGACGCCTACACCCAGAGCCAGGGTGCTTGCTTCGTGGTGTTCGAAGGCCGCTGATTCTCAGCCCTTCCACCTCAGAGATCCCGGCCCCAGGGGCCGGGATCATTCCTTCGATTCAGTCATTTCATTCACCGGGCGGAGATGGCCAGCACATCCAGTCGTGACGCAGCTCTGGAGCGCCGCAAGGCCCTCACCAGTGGCGGTAAGAAGGCCGCTGGCCGCTACAGCACCAGTGCCAGTCGCGTGCGCACGGCTGCCGATGCCCGCCCCACCCGCACCGTGACCCCGGAGCCCGAGGCCCGCCCCGCAGCCCCGGCTCCAACCTCGCGTCCCTCCCGTCCGGCCCGCCCGAGCGTGGTGCTGGAGCCCTCCGCCGGCCTGAGCCGGCCCGCTCCCGCTCCGGCCCGAAGCGCCGCCCGGCCGATCAGCAACCCCAGCCGGGAGCTGGTGCTTGCTCGCCGCGAAGCCCTCAGCCAGCGGGGCAAGCGGGCCGACACGAGTCGCGATCGCTCCCGCAGCGAAGCCCGCAAGGCGGCACCCACTCCGGCAGCTCCCGCTGAAGCGGCGGCGCCCGCCAAGCCCTGCAAGTGCCAGGAGCGCCGCTCCGAGGTGTCCAGCACCCCGAGCCTGGGCGCCTCCCTGGCAGCCCGGAGCAGCGCCAACGGCCAGGAGCGGCGAACCGCCGCCAAGCGCCACGCCCAGTACAACCCCAGCCGTGCCCTCGTACTCGCCCGCCGCGAGGCCCTGAGCAAGCGGGGCAAGTCGGCCAATACGCCGGCCACCTCCCGCACCGCCGCCATGGCCCGCCAGGGCAACCCTGACCTCACCACCCGTGAGCTCGCCCAGAAGGTGCGGGAGCTCAAGAGCAAGGTGGGCTCCAGCGGTGCCGTGCGCGGCAGCGGCACCACCCGCCCCACGGGGCCAAACCGCCACTGCGCCCGCCAGGCCGCCGCGGCCGATGCCCACTGGAAGGTGGGGGTGAGCGAGACCCTCCGCGGCCAGACCGTGACCGGCACCCAGGCCAACCGCTCCCCCAAGAACACCGGCAACGAAGCCAGCACCTGCCGCACCATCACCGGCACCGAGTACATGGGTGCCGAGGTGTTCCAGACCTTCTGCCAGGACCGCCCCGCCCCGGTGCAGCCCGCCAAGGTGCGCGTCACGGCCACCACCCACGGCAACCGGGTCACCGGCAACGAAGTGGGCCGCTCCGAGAAGGTGACCGGCGATGAGCCCGGCACCTGCAAGACCATCACCGGTACCGAATACATCTCCGCCAACCAGGCCCTGGCCTACTGCGGTGGCGTGGAGCCCGCCCCCCGCAAGGTGGGCCAGAGCCAGACCCTCGGCGGCCGTCCCGTGTCCGGCGTGATGGTGGGCCGCTCGGAGAAGGTGACCGGCGATGAGCCCGGCTCCGGCCGCCAGCTCACCGGCACCCAGTACCTCGGCGCTGAGCCCCCGGTGCCCGGCCAGGCTCCCGCCAAGGTGAGCACCCTCCAGACCCTGCGGGGCACGGGCATCACCGGCACCCATGTGGGGCGCAGCGAGCGGGTCACCGGCGATGAGCCGGGCAGCTGCCGCCGCGTCACCGGCGATGAGTACATCGGCCGCCAGCAGTACGACGCCTTCTGTGGCGCCCAGCCCGAGCCCGAAGCCCCCAAGGTGGGTTTCAGCATCACCAACCGGGCCCAGATCGTGAGCGGCACCCGCACGGGGCGCTCCAGCCGGGTCACCGGCGATGAGCCCGGCACCTGCAAGGCCGTGACAGGCACCCCCTATGCCGGCCTCGAGCAGGCCGCCGACTGGTGTTCCGGCAAGCAGCTCACCGAGATCCGCCAGCGCACCCCCGCCCGGCTCGGCACCCCCGGCCCGAGCATGACCGGCCTGCAGCCCGGCATTGGCGGGGTGATGACCGGTGCCCAGCGCGGTGCCTGCGAAACCGTCACCGGTACCCCCTACATCGGCGCCGACCAGCTCGCCGAGGCCTGCGGTGCCGCCCAGACCCACGACGCCGACTTCCCCCAGCCGATCGACACCCAGCCCTGGGAGCAGTTCAGCGTCCAGTCGCCGGCCCGCGCCGTCCAGCTGGAGCGGCAGCGCTCCTCCTCCGTGACCGGCACCAGCTACGAGAACGGCAACCGCATCACCGGTCCGTTCGACATGGCCACCGGCAAGGTGACCGGCACCGAGCAGTTCCGCTTCGATCGCAACGGCAGCGGCTCCTCCGCCTTTGATCGCATCTCCGCCCACGGCCGCCAGGCGGCTCGGGCTGAAGAGGCCACCATCGAGGTCGCCGAGGCCGAAGCCGATGGGCGCCCCCGCTCCCGCGTGACCGGCGAAGGCATCTCCGCCGGCCTGAAGATCACCGGCGACGACTGGGACCGCGGTGAGCGGGTGACCGGCACCGAGGGCGCTTCCGCCCGGCGCCGCAACCCCACCCGCCCGGGTCCGATGTCGGCCATGCCCGTCTTCGACTCCAAGCGCAATGAGGCCGTCCCCGCTCCCATGAGCCGCGTCACCGGATCCAGCGGCAACACCGACCGCGGTTCCCTCGTGACCGTCTCCGGCGGCGCCCGCGGCTGAAGCGATGCCACGTCGTCCGGTTTCCCCCATTGCCAGGACCCCGAGGGGCACTTCGGCCCAGCGCCGCCGCCCCGCGGCCCCCAGCGCCGATGAACTGAGACGCACGGTGCAGCGCCTCCGGGGTCGGGACGTGGAGCCCGAGCCGGTGGCCGACGAGCCTGCTCCGGTGCCGGTGGTCTCCGCCCCCGAGGCTGCCGCCATCGATCCCTGGGCAGGCCGCCGCGGATCCCGCGGTGCCTCCCGGCAGGTGCAGCAGATCAAGGTTTCCACCGGCCTGGAACGCTGGCGCAACCGCCGCTCCGCCGGTCGCAACGGCGCCGCTTCGGCCCTGCATCCCCTCACCGACCAGCGGGCCAACGCCCTGCTGCAGGACTACGACGCCGAGGTGAAGGGCAGCTTTGATCGGATCGTTCCCGTTCTCAAGCAGCTCTCCGCCCTGCAGCACGAGGACGACTTCGTGGCCCGGGCCCAGGACCTGGCCCTCCAGGAGCTGGGATTCACCCTGCCCCTGCCGATCCTGGAGAAGGCCTGGGTCACCCAGCTGGACATGCGCACCCTGTTCGCCTGGTGCCTGTTCCAGACCTACGAGCAGACCAGCGCCCGCTTCTTCGAGCTCGATCCCCTTGGCGGCAAGCCGGGCTCCCCGGCGGCGGAGGCCTTCGATGCCTTCCTGCTGGAGTGCGGCTTCCACCTGCTGGACATCACCCCCTGCGCGGACGGCCGCCTGGCCCATTCGATCGCCTACGCGCTGCGCCTGCCCTTCAGTTCGGTGCGCCGCCGCTCCCATGCCGGTGCCCTGTTCGACGTGGAGAACACGGTGAACCGCTGGGTGAAGACCGAGCACCGCCGCTACCGGGAGGGGCTGCCCAACTCCGCCCACGCCGATACCCGCTACCTGAAAGTGGTGCTCTACCACTTCAGCTCCCTGGACCCGGCCCATGAGGGCTGTGCGGCCCACGGCAGCGACGACGCCCTCGCCGCCGGCTGCGGTCTGGCGCGGCTGAAGGATTTCCAGCAGGCGGTGGAGAACAGCTTCTGCTGCGGCGCTTCGGTGGATCTGCTGCTGCTCGGCATCGACACCGACACCGATGCCCTGCGGGTGCACATGCCCGGCATGGATGGCAGCACCCGCCTGGATCGCTGGCTCGATGCCCAGGCCGTGTACGACGCCACCCGCTCCCTCACCCCCGAGCAGGCCCGCGAGCGGATTGCGGCCCTGGTGCAGGAGGCGGCCGCCAGCACCCCCGACCCCGGCATGGTGCGCCTGGTGAGC
Source organism: Synechococcus sp. (assembly GCA_046081905.1). Lineage (GTDB taxonomy): Bacteria > Cyanobacteriota > Cyanobacteriia > PCC-6307 > Cyanobiaceae > CBW1002. The sequence goes on from JBJTWS010000077.1 coordinate 4,833, forward strand.
CTGCTGATCGAGCACAACCTCTCCCAGATCGACTACGTGTGCCAGGTGCACGGCGGCCACTACGCCGACGCCGGCCATGCCGAGCGCTTCATCGGCGTGGGGATCGGCTTCAAGGAGGTGCATCTGCGCAACCTCACCTACTTCGCCTACATGGACACCGTGGAAGAGGGGGCGCCTGACCTCGATGTGGGCGTGAAGATCTTCACGGGGCTGAATGTGTCCCGCGGGCTGCCGGTGCCGGTGGTGGTGCGCTTCGACTACAACGGCAAGGTGCCCGGGGCCCGCGAGCGGGCTGAGCGTAACTGCCGGCGGGTGCAGCAGGCGATCGAGAACCGCTACGGCGATCTCTGGCGGGAAGGCCTGCTGCACGTGCTGCTCACCGTGCGGGATCAGGATCGCCATGCCCCGGCCGAGACCATCGGCAGCTCGATCACCTTCGCCAGCGCAGGAGGACACTGACCATGCTCATCTGCAAGGTTCTCAAGCCCCTGGTTTCCACCAACCGCATCCCCGACTTCGAGCACAAGCACCTGCAGGTGGTGCTCGATGGCAGCACCCAGAAGGTGGCGGTGGATGCCGTGGGCTGCATCCCCGGCGACTGGGTGATCTGCGTGGGCAGTTCCGCCGCCCGCGAAGCCGCCGGGAGCAAGTCGTATCCCAGCGATCTCACGATCGTTGGGATCATCGACCACTGGGATCCCGAGGCCGCCAAGGCGATGGCCTCCGGAGGGAGCAAGTGATGGAGATCATGCAGGTGATCGGCTCGCTCGTGTGCACCCAGCGTGTCGAGGGTTTCGCCCACCAGAACCTGCGGGTGCTGCGCACCCCGAAGGGCAAGCTCAGCGTGGCCGTCGATCCGGTGGTTGCCTCCCCCTGCAACTGTGTGTTCACCGCCAGCGGTTCCGCCGCCCGCCACGCCACCGGCGACGCCTCCCTGTTCACCGACCTCACCATCGGCGGAATCATCGATTTCTGGGAGCCCGACGGCTGACTCCCCCGCCCCCGTTGCCTCGCGCGTCCCCCGTGGGTCCGCCCCCTTCTCCGTCCCCGCCCCTGCCCGCCTGACCATGGCCACCCCGACGCCCAGCCCCGACGCCGGATCCACCCCGGAGAAGTCCGCCGCAGTGCAACCGGCCGTTCCTGCAGCGGCCGTGGAGAAGCCGGCGCAGGCCGTTGTTCCCGCCCCCGCTCCCGCAGCGGCCAAGGGGGCGGAGTCCAAGCCCGCCGACACACCCGCCAAGCCCGCCGCCGAGATGCCCTCCAAGCCCGCGGCGGCGGCTCCCAAGTCTGTGGCTGCCTCCCCCAAGCCCACCGCCGCCCTCCCCGCGGCTGCCACCGCCGCCTCGAAGGCCGCCTCCACCGGCGGCCGTTCCACCCCTGCCCGCAGCACCGCCACCCGCACCTCTTCGATGGCCCGTACCTCCGCCGCCCGCAGCTCCACCCCCTCCAGCAGCCGCACCACCACCCGTGCTGCCGCCGGCCGGGCCTCCAGCGGCGGTCGCCGCGGTGGCTCCTCCGCCATCACCCCCCCCAGCCGCACGAGCAGCTCCCCGGCTCCCCAGGAGTCGCGGGTGCAGGGCATTGCGCTGGGCATGATCGAAACCCGCGGCCTGGTGCCGGCGATCGAGGCTGCTGATGCCATGACCAAGGCGGCGGAAGTGACCCTGATCTGCCGTGAGTTCGTGGGCGGCGGCTATGTCACCGTCATGGTGCGGGGCGAGACCGGTGCCGTGAACGCCGCCGTGCGGGCCGGTGCCGATGCCTGCGAGCGCGTGGGCGATGGCCTCGTGGCCGCCCACATCATTGCCCGCCCCCACGGCGAGGTGGAGCCGGCCCTGGAGAACACCGGCGCCACCCGCCGCCTGTGAGCACCATGGACGCCGCCCATCCGCGCGTCCTGGGCTACCTCGGGCGCGCCCTCAGCCTGGAACTCTCGGCCGTTCAGCAGTAAATGACCCAGGCCTCCCTGCTGGAGCTCTGGGGGGAGTCCGAGGCGGCCGAGCGCTTCCGCCGCGAAACGGTGGAGGAGATGCAGCATGCCGAGCGCATCGTGCAGCAGATGCTGAAGCTGCGGGTCGCCCCCGCCGCCTCGCAGCTGCACCCCGTCACCCATGCCTCGGACCTGATCGGTCTGCTGCGGCAGAACAGCGTGATGGAGCACGATCTGATCCAGCTGTATGCCGAAGCGGTGCGCTTCTGCGTGCTGATCGGCGACGACGCCAATGCCGACTTCTTCCGTGCCCTCTGGAGTGAGGAGCAGCACCACGGTGAGGAGCTCCATGCCTGGATGCGGGAGTTGTCGCAGGCGGCCTTGCCGGCTCCCCGGCCCGGCCCGCGGTACGACTACGCCCGCCACCACGATCGGGCCACCTTCTAACCCTCCGGCCAGCGTGCAGGGCCTCTCCTGACGGAGGAGCCGATCCCGGTGCAGCGATCTGTGGATCTGAAACGAAAGCGGTGGCAGCGGCGTTGCGGCCCACCGCAAACACCTAACGTCAGGCGCCCGATCACCCGCCCTTCGCCGTTCCCTCTCCGCCTTGGTCGCTGATCTTTCGCTGCATCCGCTTCCCCTGCCCCTGCAGCTGGTCTGGCTGATCCCGGTGTATGGCTTCAGCGGCATGCTCCTGTCGCTGCCCTGGGCCACGGGCTGGATCAAGCGCAATGGTCCGCGGCCTGCGGCCTATCTGAACCTGCTGATGACGCTGCTGGCCGTGATCCACGGCAGCCTCCTGATTCGGGAAGTACTGCAGATCGGACCACAGCATCTCGATCTGCCCTGGTTCGATGCGGCCGATCTGCACCTGCGCATCGGCTTCGATCTTTCGCTCATCAACCTGGCGGCCCTGGAGCTGGTCACCACGATGAGCCTGATCTGTCAGGTGTTTGCGCTGGGTTATCTCGATAAGGAATGGTCGCTGGCACGCTTCTATGCCCTGGTGGGATTCTTCGAGGGGGCGATGAGCGGGGTGGTGATGAGCAGCAATCTCTTCAGCAGCTATTTCCTGCTGGAGATGCTTACCCTCTCCACATATCTGCTGGTGGGCTTCTGGTATGCGCAGCCCCTGGTGGTGACCGCCGCCCGCGACGCTTTTCTCACCAAGCGGGTGGGAGATGTGCTGCTGCTGATGGGTGTGGTAGCCCTCTCGGCCTGGGCGGGCTCGATGGAATTCAACGACCTCTACGCGTGGGCCGGCGAGGCGCGCGAGCAGCAGCTGATCACCCCCCTGGCGGACACGTTGCTGGGTCTGGGGCTGATCGCCGGACCGATGGGCAAGTGCGCCCAGTTCCCGATGCACCTCTGGCTCGATGAAGCGATGGAGGGGCCGAATCCGGCCTCGATCCTGCGCAACTCGGTGGTGGTGACCTGCGGTGCCATCGTTCTGCTCAAGCTGATGCCGGTGGTGGCCCTCTCCCCCCAGGCCACCACCGTGCTGCTGGTGGTGGGCTCGATCAGCGCCATCGGCGGCGCCCTGGTGGCCCTGGCCCAGGTGGACATCAAGCGGGCGTTCAGCTACTCAACCACCTCCTACATGGGGCTGGTGTTCATCGCCATCGCCCTGCAGAAGCCGGGCATCGCCCTGCTGTTTCTCTT
>JBJTWS010000078.1:0-8276 GCA_046081905.1 Synechococcus sp.
CATCGTGGCGAACACGGCCAGCAGGAAGAAGCGGCACCACAGACGGGCGGTGAGACCGCTGACCGTCTTGGGCTGGGCCTTCATCAGGGCGTCAAAGAAGTCGCCGTGGCGGTTTTCGTCCTGGCACCAGTTCTCGAAGAAGTTGAAGATCGGGAAGATCTTGCTGTCGGGGTTCTGCTCGAGGTGGCGGTAGATGGCGATGTAGCGCCAGTAGCCGATCTTCTCGGAGAGGTAGGTGGCGTAGAAGATGAACTTCGGCTTGAAGTAGGTGTAGGCCTTGTTGGCCGTCAGGAAGCCCAGATCCAGCTGCAGCCCGAAGTCGCTCATCGCCTTGTTCAGGAAGCCGGCGTGGCGGGCCTCATCCCGGGCCATGTGGGCGAAGCATTCCGCCAGCAGGGGGTTCTTCTCCTTGATGCGGCGGCTGAGCTCCTTGTAGAGGAGGAAGCCGGAGAACTCGGAGGTGCAGCTCTGCTCGAGGAACTCCACGAACACCTTGCGGGTCTCGGGATCGAGCTTGTCGGCTGCGCCTTCGAATTCCTCGTTGCGAACGAAGTGATGGCGGTTGTAGTCCTTGCGGAACTCCTCGCAGATCGCCTCCAGTTCCACTTCATTCGGCCGCAGATCCATCGCCGCCATGGCGTCGAAATCCGTGGTGTAGAAGCGGGGGGTGAGGATTGTGTCTTTCACCGGCTCCTTGATCGCCGGGGCGTTGGGCGTGCCCACTCCGGCGTTGGGGGCTGCGGCTGGGGCGGTCGTGGCGGCGGGTGGCACCATCGCGCAGGGCTTCATCGGGCGTGAAGCCATCGTAGAGGCGGCCCCTGCGCGGATGCCTGACTGTGACGCTGCGTCTCAGATCCTAGCCGCGCCGGTGGGCCGGGGGCTCAGTTGGGCCCGAGCCACTTCTGGCCGTTGAGCCGCTGCACCAGGCGAGAGACGAGAAGGGCCAGGGTGATCTTGCGCTCGTCGATCAGGAACGACTCCAGCAGGCTGGGGTCACTGCCCCCCTCCGCCACCGCCACGGTCTTGGCGCTGCTGATGTCCGCGGCGGTGAAGCAGAGCCAGAAGCGGCGCTCGCCGGGCAGGCTGCCCTGCACCATCCAGCAGGGGCTGCCCACCACCGGCATCGGGCCCTCCAGGAACTGCAGCTCCGGCGTCGGGCCGCCATACGCCTGGATCTCCTTGGTCAGGGCCGGCAGCAGCAGGTCGGGCACGAAGCGCTCGAAGGGCTGGTCCTCGGGCGCCGGGGGTCGGGCCTTGGTGGCAGCCGGCTTGGCGGCGGCAGCGGCCGGGGCGGCGTCGCTGGGGGTGGGGCTGGCGGAATCGCTCACCGGGGCAGGCCTCGTGGCGGGATGCTGGCGCGACTTTAGGCAGAGCCCGCAGACCTGGGGGTCCTCACCACTCCTCCGGAGCGGGGTTGGCCCAGTCGTCGGTGCCGGAGGCGACCGGCCCTGTAGCGGTTGCACCGACCGGACCTGCCGTGCTGGCGGGGGCTGCCGTGCCGCGGCGCACCACCCGGTAGGGCACGCTCACGGTGGGGGGCGGATCCCCCGGTGCCCGCGGCGGTGGCGCTGGCTGTTGCTGTGGTGGCTGCGCCGCGGCCTCCGCCGGCCACGGTCGCTCCCGTTGCCGCGGCAGGTCCCAGGGTTCGGCGGCCCGGGCCGCGGGCGCGGCCCCCGCCCCTCCCCGCAGGGCCAGGGCCGTACCGCCGGCGCTGAGGGCCGCCCCCAGCAGCCCCGCTCCCGCCAGCCAGGCACCCGCCGGCAGGGCCGGTGTGGTCCACACCAGCAGCCGCAGCTGCAGGAGGGGCTTCGGCTGGAGTGCCCCCACCAGCAGCACCACCACCAGGGGGGCCAGCAGGGGCAGCAGCAGCAGCCGGCGCAGGGGCTCCTTCACGGCTGCGGGTGCTCGTGGCCGGCGATCCGCCCCTCCCAGCGCCGCAGGGGGCCCAGGTCGTAGCCGAGCACGTCGAACACCCGGATCACCAGGAAGTCGACCATCTCGGCCAGGGTGGTGGGCCGGTGGTACCAGGCCGGCACGGGCGGGGCGATGCGGGCGCCCGCCTCCGCCAGGGCGGTGAGGTTGCGCAGGTGCACCAGGCTCCAGGGGGTCTCCCGCGGCGCGATCACCAGGGTCCGGCCCTCCTTGAGGTGCACGTCCGCGGCCCGCTCGATCAGATCGAGCGCCACCCCCGAGGCGATCCGTCCCACCGTGCCCATGCTCGCCGGCAGGATCACCATGCCGCGGGTGCGGTAGCTGCCGCTGGCGATCGCCGCCGCCTGGTCGTTCCAGCGGTGGCAGCGCAGGCTGCCGCTGCTGCAGCCGGTGCGCTCCCGCCAGAAGCTCTCCTGGGCGTCGGGTTCGGAGGGCACCCGCAGGCCCAGCTCCGCCTGCCACACGCCGATGGCACCGCGGCTGGTCACCATCTCCACGGTTTCGCCGGCCTCCAGCAGGAGCTGGAGGGCCCGCTCCGCCAGCGGCTGGGCCGACGCGCCGGATACGGCCAGAACCACCGGCAGGCTCACCGGTTCAGGCCTCGTCCGCGGCTGCGTCGGGCCCGTTTTGGGGTGCTTCCGCCGCGCTGCCCTCGGAGCTCGCTCCGTTCTCCAGATCCCCGTCTGACCCGTCACTGTCTTCGTCCGGCAGCACCACCGCCAGATCGATCTGGTGGCGCAGGGCATCCACCTTCTGAATCTCCACCGCCACCGCATCGCCGAGCATGTAGGTGCGGCGGTTCTTGCGGCCCACCAGCCGGTTCTGGCGCGCGCGGTACTCGTACCAGTCGTCCTTGAGGGAGCTCACGTGCACCAGCCCCTCCACCTGGGAGGGGGGCACCTCCACGAAGAAGCCGTAGCTCTGCACGCCGCTGATCACCCCGGGGAGCACCTGCCCCACCAGCGGTTCGGCCTGGCGGGCCTGGGCCATGGTGAGGGCATCGGCCTGCACCTCCTGCAGGAAGCGCATCCGGGCGCTGAGCCGCTGGGGCAGCCCGTGGGCCAGACCCTCCTGGAAGGGCGCCAGCTGGCTGGGGGTGAGCAGCGACCAGTCGATCGTGGCGGCGCGGCAGGCGTCGCTGGCCAGGTCCACGGTCACCTTGTGCCGCACGGTGGGACGGTCCTTGCCGTCCACCAGCAGGCTGGTGAGCAGCTGCTGGTTCCAGAGGTCGGCGTAGTGGAGGGTGGGGCAGCACCAGGGGGCCACGGCCGTCTCCTCCCCCGCGGCGGCGTGGGCGCCGGGCTCGGCGCTGATCTGCACCGGCTGGAGGGTGTCGCGCAGCTGCTGCTGCAGCACGCGGCTGCGGTCGGTGGCGGCGAAGGCGGCGGCCAGCTCGGCGGCACTGGCATTGCCCTCGGGGGAGAGCTCCAGGGGAATCTCCAGGGCGAGGGCGGCCTTGGCCACCTCATTGAGTTCGGCCGCTTCGGGGGCGGGGTTCACCGCATAGAGGGCCGGCAGCTGCAGGGCCGCGAGGTGGGCCCCCAGGGTCCGGTGGGCCAGCAGGATCGCCTCCCGCAGGATCGCCATCGGATGGTGGGCCGGCAGCTGCACCATCCAGCCGCTGGGGGCGCCATCGGGGGCGGGGGTGAGCAGATCGCCCAGGCTCTCGATCGCGGGCATCGGCAGGGCCAGGTCGAGGGAGCCACCGGCCAGGCGCCGCTCCCGCAGCTGTTCGGTGAGCCCCACCAGCGACTCCAGCAGGGGGAGGTGGTCCTTCACGCCCTTGAGGGCCGCGGGCACGGTGCGGGCCTTGGGCTTGCGCTCCGCCAGGGCGGTGAGGGCGGCGGCATCCACCCGGGCCGCTGGCCGGATCGTGCTGCGGCAGAAGCGGTAGTGCTCCAGCTCTCCGGTGGCGCTGATCTCCAGGGCCACCGACAGGGCAGCCTCACTGCGGCCGGGCTGGAAGGCGGCCGCCTTGGCCAGGGCCGGGGTGAGCAGGGGCAGCCAGGAGCGCCCCACGCAGAGGGCCTCACCCCGTTCCCGCAGCCAGAGGTCGAGCGGAGAGGCCACGGCCAGCCGTTCGGCCACGCAGGGGGCGTGGACCCAGAGGCGCCAGCCGCCGGTCTCCTCGCGGGATTCCAGGGCCAGGGCCGGCAGGCCGGGCGCCTGGGAACTCCAGCCCTCCAGCAGCAGGGACACCTGGGCGGTGAGATCCTCGCGGTCCTTGGGGGCGGGGGTGCGCAGGGTGGCGCGCGGAGCCGCCTCCGGCTCCCGCAGGCCGTGCTTGGTGAGCAGCAGATCCAGGTCGGCCTCCTCGCCGCCGTGGATCGCCAGCCGACGCGCCACGTGGCCCTGGGGGGCGAACTGGCCCACCGGGTAGCGGTCGACCTTCACCTCCACCACCGACGACTGGCTCGGATCGAGGTGCTCCTCGTCGCTGCGGGGCAGCTCCAGGCTGGTGAGCAGCCGATCGTCGAGGGGTACAGCCAGCAGCCGCTCGTTCTGCTGCTCCACCTGGGCCAGCAGGCTGCTGGTGGCGCGCTCGAGGATGCACTGCACGCTGCCCTCCGGCGAGCGGCGCCGGCCCCCTTCGCGGGTGATCCGCACCAGCACGCGATCGCCGTTCCAGGCGTGGTTGAGCTGGTGGTCGCGGATGTAGATGTCCTCGCCGCCGTCTTCCCGCAGGGCGAAGCAGAAGCCCTTGCTGGAGCAGCGCAGCCGCGCCTCGATCAGGCTCTCATCCGGGCGCCGCTGCACGCCCGCCTCGTTCTCCTCGATCAGCCCCAGCCGGGCCAGACCGTCCAGGCCGATCCGCAGGTAGCGCTGTTCCGCGTCGCTGCTGAGGCCCAGGGCCTTCTCCAGCTGTGCCACCGGAACGGCGGTCTCGGGGGTGAGCTGGTCGAGCAGTTCGGCGACCGTGAACTTCATCGGCGGGGTGCACTGGTGGGGCCTTGATGGCAGAAGGCACCGGGGCTGACGGGCCGTGAAGCGTGGGCGCGGCAGCGATGCTGGTCTTCTACCCGCGGACTTTAGGAGTCGGTGGCGGGGGGCTCCTCCGCGGTGCTGTCCTCACCGGTGTCCTGGCCGGACCGCTGGATCAGCCGCAGGCCGATCACCAGGAACCCCACCGAGGCCACCAGCTGCAGCAGATCCGGCGAGATCACGCTGGAGAGCGACCCCCCCGCGGCGGCGCCCAGCAGGCTGGCGAGCACCAGGGCGGTGGCGCTGCCGGCGAACACGGCGGTGGGCCGGCTGGAGGTGCCGCTGATCGTCACGATCGCCAGCTGGGTCTTGTCCCCCAGTTCCGCGAGGAACACCGTGGCGAAGGTGGAGGCCAGGAGGGCGAGCTGCATGGGTGGCGGGCCGGGGATGGAGCGATGGGGTTCCGGGAGGCGGGGGGCCTCAGGGGATGGGCAGATGCAGGAGTTCCGGGTCGAGGGCCGAGAGGTGCAGCACCGCCTGGCGCCCCAGCCACAGGCCCAGGCCCACCATCACCAGGCCCGCCAGGCGCTCGAGCTGGTGCGCGGGCATCACGCTCGCCAGCCAGCGGCCCAGCACCACCCCCACCAGGCTGGAGGAGATCAGGGCCAGCGAGGCCCCCACGAACACCACCACCGGCTGGCCGGATTCCGCGGAGAGCAGCAGGGCCGCCAGCTGGGTCTTGTCGCCCAGCTCCGCCAGGAACACCGTGGTGGCGGTGGTGAGGAAAGCGGCCCCCCAGCTGCCGGGGTGGCTGGGGTGTTCGTGCACCGGGGCGGGTTCGGCCGGCTGGGGGCTGCTCATCGCCGCGGACGCGTCACCTGCTGGAAGCGTCGCATCTCGCGGCTGCGGCCCCCGTACTCGCTGCGGATCTGTTGCCGGCAGCAGGCGATCGCCAGGGCATCGGCCTCCGCCGGATCTGCGTTGGCCTCCCCCACCGCCGTATGCCCTTGCGGGGACCCGGCGAAAAAGAGGCGCACCAGGTTCTCCACCCGGCAGAAATCGGGCCGCTCCTCATAGACACGGCAGCGGCGGCCGCCGGTGTCGTAGTGGATGCACCAGCCGTCGTCCCCCACCAGGGCCAGGTAGGCGCTGCGCTGCTCCTCGCTGAGGGCGTCCAGGGCTTCCGGGCGCTGGCTGGGGTCGAGCCGGCAGCAGGCGCCGCAGCCGGCGATGCAGTGCCACTGGGCTGCTCGACTCATGAAACCCCACCTCCGCTCTCCGCGCCCCCAGCATGGCCCGGCCGGCGCTGTGACAAGCCGTCACAGAGGCGGTGCGGACCGGAACGAGGGAGAAGCGGGCCGGTAATCTCCACGCAGATTTCACCGCACGGCGGGCCGATCCATGGGTATCGACTTTCATCTGATCGCCAACTTCGCCGCCCTGGCCCTGATCACCATCGCCGGCCCGGCGGTGATCTTCATCCTCTTCTACCGCCGCGGCGCCCTCTGATCCGGGTCTCCCTGCTCCCGCATCTTCCTGTTGTTTTCGGCCTCCCCCGTCAGGGGGAGGTTTCGTGCTGTGCGGCTTCTGCCTGGGTGGTTGGAGGTTCTGCCGGTGACGCGATGCCTGCCCGCTCCGCAGGCGGTGCATCCCCGCCGCGGTCGAGTTCCGCCAGGGCGTGATAGATGGGCGTGCGCACCAGCATCCGGCCGGCGTAGGCCCCCAGGCCCGCCGCCAGCAGCAGTCCGGCCAGGAGCTGCTGGTCGCCGGCCATGTGCAGCGCGAACAGCATGCTCATCACCGGCAGCTGGGTGGCTCCCGCCAGGGAGGCCACCATCCCCAGGGCCAGGCCCACGTGGGGATCGCCGCCGATCCATTCGATCACCCCGGCCCCGTACACCGCGCCGAGGGTGAAGGCCGGATCGATCAGCCCCCCCGGGATGCCGCCCGCCAGGGAAACCACAGGGGCCAGCAGCCGCACCAGCAGGGTGCCTAACCAGGCCCAGCCGGTGGCGATCGGGCGTGGATCGTCGATCAGCTGGCTCATCAGCCGCTCGCCATCGCCGCCGCTGAGGCCCTGGCTGCTCAGCAGCATCAGGCTGATCAGCAGCCCCAGCCCCAGCCCCCAGCGCCAGGGTTGGCGGCGGACGTGCGGCCGCAGCCAGCCGGTGGCGGCGAGCAGCAGGCGGGAAAACAGTCCTCCCAGCAGGCCCGCCGTGATGCCGATCGGCACGGCCCAGAGCAGCAGCTCCGTTTCGGGGGTGGCATTGGGGATCACACCCAGGCCGTAGAGCGGTTCGCCGCCCCAGTGGCTCATCAGGGCGGCGGTGGCGCATACCAGCAGCCCCGGCCACACCAGGGAGGCCTGGAAGCGGCCGGTGAGCTCCTCGGCCATGAACACCACCCCCATCAGGGGGCTGTTGAAGCCCCCCGCCAGGCCCGCGCCGGCGGCGATCGCCAGCACCCCCCCCGGCACCAGCCCCCGCAGCAGCCAGGGCCAGCGGCGCCGCAGGCCGTGGGCCACGCTCGCCCCCACCTGCACCACCGGCCCTTCCCGTCCGAGCGAGAGCAGCGACAGGCTGGCGACGGTCCAGAGCAGGCAGCGCCGCCAGGTGGGGGGGGCAGCCAGCAGTTTGTCGCTCTTGTGGGGATCGTGCAGGCTCGCCATCGCCTGGGGGATGCCGGATCCCCGGCCGTCGGCCCAGGGCCCCGCCTGCAGGGCCAGCAGCAGCGGCACCACCGCCACCGGAGCGAGCACCAGCAGCAGGCCGGCGCGGCTCCAGCCCTCGCCCGAGAAGCCCGGCAGCAGCCCCAGCAGCCGGTCCTGCCAGTGGTCCACCACGTTCAGCGGCCAGCAGGCCAGCCCCACCGCCAGCCCCAGCAGGGCCAGGTCCAGCAGGTGGCGGCTGAGGTGCAGCAGCGGCTGGCGGGCGGCGCGCGGCTCCATCAGGCCACCAGTCCCAGGGCCATCGCCGCCTCGCGAGCGAGGGTGCGCAGGTAGGGGTGCTCGGCGTGCTCCGGGCCGCTCTCTCCGGCCGTGAGCCGTCCATCCGGCAACGACAGCAACTCCTCCCCCGCGGCGTTGCGGATCAGGATGCCCTCCCCCTGCCGCCGGCACCAGTAGGTGCGTTCGCTGCGCTGCAGCACCACTTCGTCGCCGCCGCTGGCCCGCAGAGCCACCAGATCGAGCTGCAGCCTCTCCTGGCCCTGCCAGCGATCCAGCCGCAGCCGGTAGGCGATGTCAAGCCGTGCCGGCAGGGTTGAGCCGCCCTGCCAGTTCCAGGCCATGGCCCGCAGCCGGCAACCATCCTGCTCCAGTTCGAGTTGCAGGTGGCCGCCGCGCAGAATGCGGCTGTCCACAAGCAGGCAGTCGCCGCTCCAGAACAGCGGCGCCGGATGGCCGATTCCGAACGGTTCGAGCC
>JBJTWS010000079.1:0-5091 GCA_046081905.1 Synechococcus sp.
CCGGCACGCGGCAGCGGTCGATCAGGCGCGAGGCCAGCTCCTCGAACTTGGCGCGGGTGAGGGTGAGATCGAGGTGCTTGGGGCCCTCCGGGGTGGCCGTGATGAACGGCAGGTTGATCTCGCTCTGGGTGGCGCTGGAGAGCTCGATCTTGGCCTTCTCGGCGGCCTCGGTGAGGCGCTGCAGGGCCTGCTTGTCCTGGCGCAGGTCGATGCCCTCGTTGGCCTTGAAGGTGTCGGCGAGGAAATCGACGATCACCTTGTCGAAGTCGTCGCCACCAAGGTGGGTGTCACCGGAGGTGGAGAGTACCTCGAACACGCCGTCACCCACTTCGAGCACCGACACGTCGAAGGTGCCGCCGCCCAGGTCGAACACCAGGATGCGCTCGTTGCTCTTCTTGTCGAGGCCGTAGGCCAGGGCCGCCGCCGTGGGCTCGTTGATGATGCGCAGCACCTCGAGGCCGGCGATCTTGCCGGCATCCTTGGTGGCCTGACGCTGGGAATCGTTGAAGTAGGCGGGCACGGTGATCACCGCCTGGGTCACGGTTTCACCGAGGTACTTGCCGGCGTCTTCGGCCAGCTTGCGCAACACCTGGGCGCTCACCTCCTCCGGGGCGAACTGCTTGTTCAGCACCGGGCACTTCACTTTCACGTTGGAGCCGGCCTTCTCCACGCCATAGCTCACTTCCTTCGATTCCTCGTTCACTTCATCGACCCGGCGGCCGATGAAACGCTTCACCGAATAGAACGTGTTCTCGGGATTCATGACCGCCTGCCGTTTGGCGATCTGGCCCACCAGCTGATCCTGGTTCTTGGTGTAAGCCACCACCGAGGGAGTCGTACGGAACCCTTCAGCGTTGGCGATCACCGTGGGCTTGCCGCCCTCCATCACGGCGACGCAGCTGTTCGTGGTGCCGAGGTCAATCCCAACGACCTTGCCCATGGATTCCCACCTCCTGAGTGGTAGCGATTTCAACTGAAGGCATCTTCAGCAGCGGGACCTGGCCACGGCGAGGGGTGGTTCCCGAACCGTTGCCGCACCGTCTGCCTACGGTCGGTCGATCCCGCACCCCCAGATCCGTGCTGCCCCAGCGAGTTCCCACGTCCCCAGCGATCGGCGGCGGCACCGCCCTGGTGGGGGTGCTGGGCGATCCGGTGCGCCATTCCCTCTCGCCGCGGATGCACAACGCCGCCCTGGCGGCCCTGGGGCTCGACTGGGTCTACCTGGCCCTGCCCACGCCGGCGGAGCGGCTGGCGGTGGTACTGGAGGCCCTGGAGGCCCTCGACTGCCGCGGCCTGAACGTGACCCTGCCCCACAAGCAGGCGGTGGCGGCCCTGGCGGCGGAGTGCTCCCCGCTGGCCCGGCGGCTGGGGGCGGTGAACACCCTGGTGCGGCGGCCGGGCGGGGGCTGGTTCGGCACCAACACCGATGGTGAGGGCTTTGTGGCGCCCCTGCGCGCTGCCGCGGCGTCGTGGCAGGGGCGGCGGGCCGTGCTGCTCGGCTGCGGCGGCAGTGCCCGGGCGGTGGTGGCCGGACTCACCGAGCTGGGATTCGCCTCGATCGCCGTGGCGGCCCGCCGGCCGGCGGCGGCGGCGTCCTTCTGCGCCGACGTGGCCCCCTGGGCGGCCCCCCTGGAGCCCGTGGCCTGGCCCACGGCCGCGGATCCCGGGGCTCTGGGCGGGGCGGATCTGGTGGTGAACACCACGCCGGTGGGCATGGCCTCCGCTGCGGATCCGGCGACCATGGAGCGCTCTCCCCTGGAGCCCGGGGCCCTGGAGGCGCTGCCGGCCACCGCCACGGTCTACGACCTGATCTACACGCCGCGGCCGACCCGGCTGCTGCGGGAGGCGGCCCAGCGGGGCTGCGCCACCCTCGACGGGCTCGAGATGCTGGTGCAGCAGGGGGCCGCGGCGCTGCGGCTGTGGAGCGGCCGCAGCGACGTGCCGGTGGCCGTGATGCGGAACGCAGCCCTCGAGCACCTAACGGGCCGCTGCCCGTAGCGTAGGCCGAAGCCCCCCGGAACCGCCACGCCATGGAAGGCCCCCCGATCTGGCAGCGGCTGCTGGCCGCCCTCCTCTACGTGCTCCCCTGGGCGGATGCGGTGGCCTTCGGGCGGGCGCTCTACGACCTCTTCCCCGCTCTGCAGTGGCTCACCCTGCCGGCGCTGCCGCTGGTGGTGCTGCAGAACCAGATCCCCTTCGGCGGCTTCCTGCTCTTCCTGGTGCTGTTCCTGGCGGTGGTGCGCAACCCGCGGGTGCCCTACCTGATCCGCTTCAACGCCCTGCAGGCGATCCTGATCGACATCGTGCTGATCCTGGTCTCGCTGGCGTCCAACGTGCTGCTGCAGCCCCTCGGGGGCGGGTTCGCGCTGCGCACCCTCAGCAACACGGTGTTCCTGGGCACCCTCGTGCTGGTGCTGTTCGCCGTGATCCAGTGCCTGCGGGGCAAGGAGGCCGACATCCCCACCCTCTCCGATGCGGTGCGGATGCAGCTCTACTGAGGGGCCACGCCGGCGCGCTGGTAGCTTGGTCGATCCGTCGCTGATGGGCCCCTGCGGGGCCGGTCAGCCCCTGCCCGACGTGGCGATTCCCGACAGGCGACCATGACGCAGCCTTACTACGAGACCATGTACATCCTTCGTCCGGACATTCCGGAGGAGGAGGTGGAGACCCATGTGGCCAAGTACCGCGACCTGGTGATCGAAGCCGGCGGTGAGGTGCTGGATTGCCAGATGCGCGGCAAGCGCCGCCTCGCCTATCCGATCGCCAAGCACCGCGAAGGCATCTACGTGCAGCTGAACCACAACGGCGACGGCCAGCAGGTGGCCCCGCTCGAGCGCGCCATGCGCCTCTCCGAGGATGTGATCCGCTACCTCACCGTGAAGCAGGACGGCCCCATGCCGGCTCCCCGCACCACTCCGGGTGGCGGCGGCGAGGCCCTGCTCCAGGCCGCCGGCGCCTGACCCACGGCCCCGACCGCTCCCGCTTCGGGATTCAGCCCCGGCCCCGGCCGGGGTTTCGTCGTGCAGGGCACGGTGCGGGAACCCCGGTGGGATGAGATTGGAGCGTCTTGTAATGATCCGGGCAGGCCAGTAAGGTCGCCGATATGGAGCCGGAATGCCCCCATCCCCCCCATCTGCCGCCGGATCCGCCCCCCGCTCCTGCGATGCCCCCGCCGCCCGTGAGCGGAGAGGGCACGGCCGTGCCTCCCGCCGCAGCGCCCGCAGCCGGTGGCGGCCTCTCGCCCTGGCAGCAGTCGCTCGGGGCGCAGCAGGCCTGGCAGCAGCAGCTCTGGCAGCAGCAGATGCTGGAGCGGGAACTGGCGAGCACCCGGGCGGAGCTGGAGGCGATGCAGGAACTCCTGCAGGAGCTGCCCGAGATCTTTGAGCGCAAGTTCCAGCAGCGCCTTAAGCCGCTGCTGGAGCATCAGCAGCGGCTGCTGAGCGAGAACGAGGGTCTGCGTACCCAGATGCGGCTGCTGCGCCCCGCGGCCGAGCCCACCGAATCCCCGGAGCCGCCGGCGCCCGAAGCCGCTGCCGCCCCCCCGACCCCAGCGCCGGGCCGGCCACCGCTGCAGTGGAAACCGTTCCAGCCCGCCGGAGGGCCCGCGGCGCCGCCGCTGGCAGCTGGAGCGCGGCCGGAGAACCCGGAGCCGCGGGCCGCGGAGGCCTCCCGTACCCCGACGCCACGGCTGCCCCAGTTGCCGCAGCGGCCCAGGATCCCCCAGGCCGTTCGCCACGCCTTCGGCCTGGGGCGCCGCAAGCGCAAGCCGATCAACCGCCAGAGCGACGGCGAGCCGCCCACAGACGGGTAGGCAGACCCCAGACATAGATGAAGCCCTCGGCGGCGCGGTGGTCGAACTGATCGCCGGCGTCGTAGGTGGCCATGGTGGGCACGTAGAGGCTGTCGGAGGCGCTGCTGCGGCCCACCACGGTGGCGTTGCCCTTGTGCAGCTTCACCTTCACGCTGCCGTTCACCGTGCGCTGGGTGCGCTCGATGAAGCCGTCGAGGGCATCCTTGAGCGGGCCATACCAGAGGCCCTGGTACACCAGATCGGCCCACTGCTGCTCCAGCTGGCGCTTGCTGCGCAGCACATCGGCCGCCAGGGTGAGGCTCTCAAGCTCCTGGTGGGCCTTGATCAGCAGCAACAGGCCCGGGGTCTCATAGATCTCCCGGCTCTTGATCCCCACCACCCGGTTTTCGATCATGTCGAGCCGGCCGAAACCATGACTGCCGGCCAGGGCATTGGCCTGGCGGATCAGGCTCACCGGATCGAGGCGCACCCCATCGATCGTCACGGGGTTGCCGTTCTCGAAACCGATCTCCACCACCTGGGCTTGGTCGGGGGCGGCCTCCACGCTCACGGTGAGGGCATAGATCTCCTCGGGCGGCTCCACGTTGGGGTCCTCCAGGGGGCCCGCCTCGATCGAGCGGCCCAGCAGGTTGAGGTCGATCGAATAGGGCGACTTCTTGCTCACCGGCGAGGGAATGCCGCACCGCTCGCCGTAGGCGATCGTCTCCTCACGGCTCATGCCCCACTCCCGCGCCGGGGTGAGCACCTTCAGGTCGGGGGCCAGGGCGCCGATCGCGACATCGAAGCGCACCTGGTCGTTGCCCTTGCCGGTGCAGCCATGGGCCACGGCATCGGCACCCACCTCGCGGGCGATCTCCACCAGGCGGCGGGCGATGAGGGGGCGGGCCAGGGCGGTGGAGAGGGGATAGCGGCCCTCGTAGAGGGCGTTGGCGCGGATCGCCGGAAAGGCGAATTCGGTGATGAAGGGCTCAATCAGATCGCCCACGATCGACTGGCTGGCGCCGGAATCGAGGGCCTTCTGGCGGATCGGCTCGAGCTCATCGCCCTGGCCCAGGTCGGCGGCGAAGGTGATCACCTCCTCCACACCCCACTCGTTCGTCAGGTAGGGGATGCAGACGCTGGTATCCACCCCGCCGGAATAAGCCAGCACCGCCTTCTTGGCCCGACCCATCAACGCGTCTCCATGCGCTCAGTCGGACGATTCTCCCCTGTCGGGGTGGGGTGCCCCCGCCGGTGGCAGCCGCAGCAGGCCCCGCAACAGCACAAGCCCCATCAGCAGG
>JBJTWS010000080.1:0-3028 GCA_046081905.1 Synechococcus sp.
AGAGTGGGAGCACCTGTAAGGCTGAAGTCTTCCGAGAGGGTGACCGTGGCATCCACGGTGTCACCAGCATTGAGGAAATCGTTTTCAGCACCGCTGCTGCTGGTGAGGAGAACGGAGGTGATGGTGGGAGCGACGGTATCGATGAAGAAGGGGAAAGCCTCCGAGGCGTCTGAGATGTTGCCAACAGAATCGGTGACCGTGGCGGAGAGGGTTTTGTCTCCCTGGCCGAGGCTGGTGAGGTTGGCGGTGGAGAGGGTATAAGTCCAGAGCCCCTGACTGCTGAGGGTGATCGGAGTGCTGTTGAGGGTGGTTGTTCCGTTCAGCAGGGTGATTTTTGCTCCTGGAGCAGCGTTCGATGTGCCTTTGATGATGCTGTCACCTGCGACGGAGCTGACGATGTTGTCGCTTTCACCGGAGCTGTCGGTTTTGCCGATGGTGACAATGATGGGGGGATCAGGCGGCTGAGTGGCGACGGAGAAGGCGAAGGCGGCGGAAGCTCCTGAGGTATTGCCGGCCAGATCTTCTGCCATGGCGGTGATCGTTTTGCCGGCCCCTTGGCCGAGGGTGGCGAGATTGTCGTCGGAGAGCGTGAAAGACCAGGCTCCAGAGGCTGAAGCCGTGACGATGCCGAGACTGTTGATGCCGGAGGAAATGGTGACGAAGGCATTGGCCTCGGCGGTGCCCGTGATCAGCTTGTCTCCGCTGACATTGCTGACGATTTTGTCCTTGCCGTCACCGATTTTTGAGATGACAGGAGCATTGACTGTGGTATCGACCTTGTAGAGCGGATTGTCGGAGACGGCGGCATGGGTGATGACGGCCTTGTTGCCAGCTTCATCGGTGAGGGTGGAACCAGCGGGGAGGGTGAAGCTGTCCTTGGCGATGCTGATGCCGTTGGTGTCAGAGAGGGTTTGGTTGAGTGGAATGGTGTAGCGGAAGATCAGGGAGTTATTGGTGCTTTCACCGCTGATGTAGGTGGCATTAACGGATGACTTGTCGATCAGGAGCTTAAGAGTGGGAGCACCTGTAAGGCTGAAGTCTTCCGAGAGGGTGACCGTGGCATCCACGGTGTCACCAGCATTGAGGAAATTGTTTTCAGCACCGCTGCTGCTGGTGAGGAGAACGGAGGTGATGGTGGGAGCGACGGTATCGATGAAAAGTGAAAATGAAGAGTCGGCGGAGGTTTGGCCGATTGGATCTGTTGCTTTTGCCTTGATGAGATTTTCGCCTTGGTTCAGCTTGGTGAGACTGGTGCTGGTTAAAGAAAGCGACCAGCTCCCGTTTGATGAAGCCGTTGCAGTTCCAAGATTGCTTGCTCCTGCAAATAAGGTGATAGTGTTCCCGCTTTCTGCCATTCCTGAGATGATATTGTCTCCATTTGCGGTGCTGATTACGCCGTCTGTTCCGCCAGCCGTGTCAATGCTTGGGGAAGTGGGTGGTTCTGTATAGATTGTAAAGTTAAAAGTGGAGGATGGAGGAGAAATGTTGCCGGCAAGATCTTCTGCAATGGCGGTGATCGTTTTGTCGGTGCCTTGGCCGAGGGTGGCGAGATTATCGTCGGAGAGCGTGAAAGACCAGGCTCCCGAGGCTGAAGCCGTGACGATGCCGAGACTGTTGATGCCGGAGGAAATGGTGACGAAGGCATTGGCCTCAGCGGTGCCCGTGATCAGCTTGTCTCCGCTGGCGTTGCTGACGATTTTGTCCTTGCCATCACCGATTTTGGAGATGACAGGCACACTGACGGTGGTATCCACCTTGTATGACGCGTTGTCAGCAACAGCGGCATGGGTGATGACCGCCTTGTTGCCGGCGTCATCACTGAGCGAGGCCCCAGTCGGCAAGCTCAGACTGTTGGTGGCAATGCTGATGCCATTGGCATCTGTTTGCTTACTCGTGATCGTGTACTCAAAGACAAGGTCACCTGCTGCAGCTGGCACTCCAGTACCCACGAAGTCAGCCTTCACGGATTCTGCGCCGATCTGCAACGACAGATTTGGAGCACCAACAACCACGATCGGCTCAGAAAAGCTGACCGTTGCTGAAACCTTATCGCCAATGCTCAACCAACCATTCTGCTGACCCTTGCTGCCAGTTAACAGGACGGATTTAATGGTTGGAGCAGTTGTATCCAGCGCTTTGACAACGGGGTCAAAAGAGATGGAATTACCACTCTCCATCCACCCATCCCGGGGAGTGAGCGTAAAAGCGGGTAGATCCTGAGCGCTGTTGACCAGGGACAGACCTGCCTGAGAAAGAAGCACTTGCCCGGCGGTGATGCCGCTTCCCAGGGAATAATTTTTTGTATCGCTAAGAAGAACGTTAAGCCCAGAATCGTCGAGATCGGAGATGGCATACGTTGCGACAACATCACCAACCTTGGCGCCACTGTTCTGCACAAAGGTGGGCGTCAGTGGCGAGGTTGCGGTGATTGTGGGTGCATCATTCATCCCCTTGATTGAAAACACCGCCTGCGCAGTCCCCTGCAACCCTCCATCGGTGACCACGACGGAGAAAGTCTCGGTCGCGATCCCACCACCGGTGAGAGCTTCTGTGGCGGGTTTGCTGTTATCCAGCGTGTAGGCAAGACCGCCAGTGGCGGTCGTAAGGGTTACGGTGCCGTAGGTGCCGGCCTTGGTGTACACACCAGAGCCAGAAGCAGTTTCACTCCAACCGCTGGTGACATAGGTGGGCGTGGTGCCGTCAGGGTCGCCTTTGGTGAGAGCGATGGTGGCAGTGCTGGTGCCGGGGGTGCCGTTGCTGATGCCACCGGCTTCCACCAGCTGTGCCGATTGGGCAGCGGCGGTGAGCGTGGGGGCGTCGTTGGAGCCGGTGATGTTGAAGACGGCATTGGTGGTGGCCTGGAGGGACCCGTCGGTGACAACAATCGCGAAGGAGTCGTTGACTGCCTGATTGGCTGTGAGTTGCTGAGTTGCGGGATTGTTGTTATCGAGCGTGTAGGTGAGAACGCCGGTGGCGATGTTGAGAGCTGCGGTGCCGTAGGTGCCGGCCTTGGAGAAGATGCCGGAGC
>JBJTWS010000081.1:0-3068 GCA_046081905.1 Synechococcus sp.
AGTCCGCTTCTGCAATCCCAGTCGGTGCAGAGCCCATCACAAGTTGCCTCTGCCTGAGACATAAAGAGGATTCAGGCCGCCGTCAAGCTGCATTGCAGGCCTACAGTTCGCGGCGAGCTGCCACAACCCCTGAACGCATACGATACGCAAGACCCGC
Source organism: Synechococcus sp. (assembly GCA_046081905.1). Lineage (GTDB taxonomy): Bacteria > Cyanobacteriota > Cyanobacteriia > PCC-6307 > Cyanobiaceae > CBW1002. The sequence continues at coordinate 158 of JBJTWS010000081.1, forward strand.
TGGGAGGCCTGATGGACGTGATTGGGTAAAGATGGCGATGCCTTCTTCAGATTGATCCTGTGCCCAGAAACGATCGTTCTGCAATTGGTTTGAATTCTCCCCATTGCGGGCCCAGGGCAAGCCGTGGCCGAGGCGCGATGGAAGACTCTCATGGTCTCCAGGGTGAAGCCCTGGGGCAACCCCAGGAGAGCCGCTGCCCGCCCTTCCCGGCCGCCCCACTGGCGTGAAGCCGTTCCAGAATCCCACCTACCGGTGAGGACCGGAGCTCAGCCCAGCCCCTGCAACCGCCCGCGGGCCAGCGCAGCCTGCGCCTCGGCTTCGGCCAGGTTGGCGCGGCACTCGGCCACCACCTCCGGCGGTGCCTTGCCGGCGAAGTTGGGGTTGGCGAGGCGGCCGGCCAGGCCCTGGATCTCCTTCTCCGCCTTGGCCAGATCCTTCTCGAGGCGGCCGCGCAGGGCGTCGAGGTCCACGAGGCCCTCGATCGGCAGCAGCACCTGCAGCTCGCCGCTCACCGCCGCCAGACAGCGCTCGCCGCTGGCGCCGGCCCCGGCCGTGCCCGGATCGCGCACCTCCACCGAGGCGGCACGGGTAAGGGCGGTGATGTCGCCGCTGGCCTGGCGCAGCACCGCCGCCAGCTCACTCCGGCCGGTGAGGAACACCACCGGGGCGCTCTGGGAGGGCTTCAGCCCCGCCACGGCCCGCAGGTTGCGCACCACCCGGATCGCCTCGATCAGCTCGGCGAACTGATCCTCCAGCCCCTCATCGAGGGCCGCCTCGTTCAGCGCCGGCCAGGGCTGCAGCGCCAGGAACGTGCCCTCCGGGGCGCCGGTGAGGCCATGCCAGAGCTCCTCGCTCAGGTGGGGCATCAGCGGATGGAGCAGCACCAGCAGCTCGGCCAGCACCTTGGCGAGCACCTGGCGGGCCACCCGCTGGTCGGCGAGGGCTTCGGCGGAGAGCGGCTCGCTGTCGGCGGCCGGGCGGGGATTGAGCCTCCTCTTCAGGAGTTCGATCGTCCAGTCGCACACCTCATTCCAGGCGAACTCGTAAAGCCCCTTGGCGGCCTCCCCGAGGCCGTAGCTGCCGTAGCGCTCGGCGGTTTCGCGGTTCACCCGGGCCAGGCGCGAGAGGATCCAGCGATCGGCCAGGGTGAGGCTCGCGGGATCGGGTTCGCCCAGGCTCGCCGGCGTCTCGCCGCCCAGGTTCATCAGGGCGAAGCGGGTGGCGTTCCAGAGCTTGTTGGCGAAGTTGCGCGCCGCTTCCACCGTGGCGGAGCTGCCATCAGTGCGGTCGTAGTCGAGGCGGATGTCCTGGCCGGCACCGGCCACCTCGCGCACCAGGGCGAAGCGCAGGGCATCGGCGCCGTAGCGATCGATCAGCGGCAGCGGATCGATGCCGTTGCCCGCCGATTTGCTCATCTTGCGGTTGTTCTCATCCCGCACCAGGCCGTGGATCATCACGTCCTGGAAGGGCATGCGGCCGGTGAAGGCGCCGGCCATCATCGTCATCCGCGCCACCCAGAAGAAGATGATGTCGAAGCCCGTCACCAGCACGCTGGTGGGGTACCAGGTGGCCAGATCAGCGCTGCTCTCGTCGGGCCAGCCCAGGGTGGAGAAGGGCCAGAGGCCGCTGGAGAACCAGGTGTCGAGCACGTCCGGGTCCTGCTCCAGCACCGCCGCAGCGCCGAACTGCGCCTCGGCCTTTCCCCTGGCCTCTTCCGCATTGCGCGCCACCACGTAGGGGGTGGCGTCGGTGATCACACCGCCCGTTTCACTCACCACGAACCAGGCGGGGATGCGGTGGCCCCACCAGAGCTGGCGGCTGATGCACCAGTCGCGGATGTCGGTGAGCCAGTCGCGGTACACCTTCTCCCAGCGCTGCGGCACGAAGCGGGGCTCGCCGCGATCCAGCGCCTCGCGGCAGCGGGCCGCCAGGGGCTCGGCGCGCACGAACCACTGGGTGGAGAGCAGCGGCTCCACCGGCACCTTGCCGCGATCGGAGAACGGCACGCTGTGGCGGTGCGGCTCCACCTTCACCAGGAAGCCCTCGGCCTCCATCGCCGCCACCACGGCCTTGCGGGCCTCGAAGCGATCCAGCCCGGCGAAGCGGCCGGCGGCGGCGTTCATGGTGCCGTCCTTGGCCATCACCGTGATCTGCGGCAGGCCGTGGCGGGCGCCGATGGCGAAGTCGTTGGGGTCGTGGGCGGGGGTGACCTTCACGCAGCCCGTGCCGAAGGCCGGATCCACGTGCCCATCGGCCACGATCGGGATCGTGCGGCCCACCAGCGGCAGCGTCAGGGTGCGGCCCACCAGCGCCGCATAGCGGGGATCCTCGGGATGCACCGCCACGCCGGTTTCGCCCAGCATCGTTTCCGGCCGGGTGGTGGCCACCACCAGGTGGTCGGTGCCGCCTGTGCCGGGCTCCCCGCTGAGGGGATAGCGGAAGTGCCAGAGGTGCCCGTCGAGCTCCTTCATCTCCCCCTCCAGATCGCTCACCGCCGATCCCGAGGCCGGGCACCAGTTCACCAGGTACTCGCCCCGGTAGATCAGCCCCTGCTCATGCAACCGCACGAAGGCCTCGGCCACCGCGGCGCTCAGGCCCGGATCGAGGGTGAAGCGCTCCCGCTGCAGTCCACCGAGTAGCCGAGGCGCCGGAGCTGGCCCACGATCGTGCCGCCGCTCTCCCCCTTCCAGGCCCAGGCCCGCTCCAGGAAGGCGTCGCGGCCCAGATCCTCCTTGCTGCCGCCCTCGGCCTTGATCTGCTTCTCCAGGATGGTCTGCACCGCGATCGAGGCGTGGTCGGTGCCGGGCAGGCACAGCACGTTCTTCCCCTGCAACCGCTGGAAGCGCACGATCGTGTCGATCAGGGCCGTCTCGAAGCCGTGGCCCATGTGCAGGCTGCCGGTCACGTTCGG
>JBJTWS010000082.1:0-41343 GCA_046081905.1 Synechococcus sp.
CACGGCCTCAACCGGCTGGTGGAGCAGCTCCGCCAACTGGCCCGCCAGCGTGGCTGGGTGGCCGAGCGCTTCGATGGCTGGCAGGGACGGCTGCCGGCCCTGTTGCAAAAGCGAGTCGGGGCCAGCAACAGCCGCTTTGCCCAGCGGTTGTGGGGCCAGGACTGGGGGGAGGTGTTCCCCCCGGACCAGTCCGGTGTGGCCCGCGCCACCGGCCAGGGATTGGTGCTGGATCAGGAGCTGCGCGACGAGGCCCTTGAGCTGTTCCTGACCTACCGCCGGCGCCTGCCCCGCCACCTGCGCTGAGTGCTCAGGCCGGGCGGTGGGCCTGGGGTCTGCCCGCTGCCAGGTGTGCCGATGACAGGCGGCGGCGCAGGCGGCGGCTGGCCCGGAAGGCGGCGGCTATGCCCAGAAGTGGCAGCGGGCCGGGAGCGGAGTAGATGGTGGAACTGCTATCGCCATCGCCATCGTTATTGACATCAATGCCGTAGCCCTGCAGCCTCGCAGCGGCGTAGACCTCTTCACCCCCTATGTCGATAAAGTTGTTGAATGACCCGAAATTGGGATTAGTGCCTGTGATAATGAATGAAAGGGGGTCGTTAAGATCCAGGCGATTTGGTTTGTCAACAGGGAAGTTCAGTCGAAGGCCTAGGCCGTTGATGCCATTGGCCATGTTGATGTTGTCGGGGTTATAGGTGAAGCCTTGCGTCAAGCAGGGGGATGCTGGGGCTGGCGGAACATCGCCTCTACATACGGAGCTAATGTTGGCATTCTCGGCAAGATTGAATGCAACTGAGCTAATGAAGGCGCCCGAATCTGTGTCGAGATTGGCATCAAGGGTCAGGATTACTGAATTTGTTACGGCAGTGTTTCTAATTACGGCCTCTAGCCAGCTGGCGCCATTCCCGCCCAAGGCGGGAGATGGATCATTATTCGTCTCAAATCGCGCATCTCTGAATTCAAGCCTTAGTGATTCAGCGCCTAATGTTGCTCTTGAATGTGCTGGTGGCGCTATTGCCAAAAGCGCAGCGCTGCCTGCGGCGCAATAGCTGCACTTCAGGATCAGGCTTTGCGTCAAGCCATGTCCAAGTTTAAGCGATAAAATTATTTTTGCAAGGGGATTAAGGGACCTCTTTTGTCTAGGAAGAAAGTGGACTGATATTCAGCCTTCGCTGAAGCGTTGCAGTGGCAGCCTGGCGCCAATTCGGCTGGCTGCAAAGTGGAGCAAAAGCCCTCGGCAGCGTCCTGCTTCACCCTCTGCGCGATCATGGAGCGCAAGCGCACCACCTGTCCCCATGGCCGCCGTTCCTCCCCAATGCCCCCGCAGCGGCGCCGAGATCCGCGCAGCCTTCCTGGCCTTCTATGAGCAGCGCGGCCACAGGCCGATGGCCAGCGCCTCCCTGGTGCCGGAGGACCCCACGGTGCTGCTCACGATCGCCGGCATGCTGCCGTTCAAGCCGGTGTTCCTGGGGCAGGCGGAGCGGCCGGCCCCGCGGGCCACCAGCAGTCAGAAGTGCATCCGCACCAACGACATCGAGAACGTGGGCCGCACGGCCCGGCATCACACGTTCTTCGAGATGCTCGGCAACTTCTCCTTCGGCGACTACTTCAAGGAGCAGGCGATCCAGTGGGCCTGGGAGCTGAGCACCGAGGTGTTCGGACTTTCACCGAAGCATCTGGTGGTGAGTGTGTTCCGCGAGGACGACGAAGCCGAGGCGATCTGGCGTGATGTTGTCGGCGTGAACCCCAAGCGGATCATCCGTATGGATGAGGCTGACAACTTCTGGGCCTCGGGCCCCACCGGCCCCTGCGGCCCCTGCTCGGAGATCTACTACGACTTCAAGCCCGAACTCGGCGACGATGCCATCGATCTGGAAGACGACAGCCGCTTCATCGAGTTCTACAACCTGGTGTTCATGCAGTACAACCGCGACGCGGAGGGCACCCTCACGCCGCTGGCCAACCGCAACATCGACACCGGCATGGGCCTGGAGCGCATGGCCCAGATCCTGCAGGGGGTGCCCAACAACTACGAAACCGATCTGATCGTTCCGCTGATCGAAACAGCGGCAGGCCTGGCGGGTGTGGAGTACCGCGCCCTCGATGAGAAGGGCAAAACCAGTCTCAAGGTGATCGGCGACCACTCCCGCGCCATCACCCAGCTGATCGGCGATGGCGTCACCGCCAGCAACCTGGGCCGGGGTTACATCCTGCGTCGCCTGCTGCGCCGCGTGGTGCGCCACGGCCGCCTGCTCGGCATCGACAAGCCGTTCCTGACGGCCATGGGTGAGGCGTCGATCACCCTGATGCAGGACGCCTATCCCCAGCTCGTGGAGCGCCGTGAGGTGATCCTGGCGGAGCTGCAGCGCGAGGAGGCCCGTTTCCTGGAAACCCTGGAGCGCGGCGAGAAGCTGCTGGCGGAGGTGCTGGCGGCGAAGCCGAAGCAGATCAGCGGCGAGCAAGCCTTTGAGCTCTACGACACCTACGGCTTCCCGCTGGAGCTCACCGAGGAGATCGCCGAGGAGCACGGCCTCACGGTGGACACCGCCGGCTTCGAGGCGGCGATGGAGGAGCAACGCCAGCGGGCCAAGGCCGCGGCGGTGAGCATCGACCTCACCCTGCAGGAGGCCATTGATCAGGTGGCCGCCGCCGCCCAAGCCACCGCCTTCAAGGGCTACGAGGCCCTGGAGCATCCCAGTTCCGTGCTGGCCCTGGTGGTGAACGGCGAGCCGGCCGAGCGGGCCAGTGCTGGCGATGCGGTGCAGCTGGTGCTCGATGTGACTCCCTTCTACGGGGAGGGCGGCGGCCAGGTGGGCGATCGGGGTGTGCTGCTGGGCGGTGGCGACCACACCAGCGTGGATGCGGGCGTGATCGTGAGCATCGCGGGCGTGTCCCGCAACCGCTCGGTGTTCGTGCACAGCGGCCGGGTGGAGCGGGGCAGCCTCGCCGTGGGGGATCTGCTCACGGCCCGGGTGGACGGGGCCTGCCGCCGGCGCGCCCAGGCGAACCACACCGCCACCCACCTGCTGCAGGCCGCCCTGAAGCAGGTTGTGGATCCGGGCATCGGCCAGGCCGGCTCGCTGGTGGACTTCGATCGCCTCCGCTTTGATTTCCACTGCCCCCGCGCCGTGACGGCGGCCGAGCTGGAGCAGATCGAGGCGCTGATCAATGGCTGGATCAGCGAGGGCCATGTCCTGGTGGTGGAGGAGATGGCGATCGAGCAGGCCAAAGCTGCCGGCGCGGTGGCGATGTTCGGCGAGAAGTACGCCGATGTGGTGCGGGTGGTGGATGTGCCCGGCGTGTCGATGGAGCTCTGCGGCGGCACCCACGTGGCCAACACCGCCGAGATCGGGGTGTTCAAGATCGTGGCCGAGAGCGGCGTGGCCGCCGGCATCCGCCGCATCGAAGCGGTGGCGGGCCCGGCGGTGCTCAGCTACCTGCAGGAGCGCGACGCCGTGGTGAAGGCCCTGGGCGATCGCTTCAAGGCCCAGCCCGGCGAGATCGTGGAGCGGGTGGCGATTCTGCAGGACGACCTCAAGGCCACCCAGAAGGCCTTGGCCGCGGCCCGTCAGGAGCTGGCCCTGGCCCGCTCGGCGGCCCTGGCGGCCCAGGCCGAAGCCGTGGGTGCGGCCGGGGGTGGCGAAGGGGGCGGAGAGCCGTTCCAGCTGCTGGTTGCCCGCCTCGATGGCGTGGAGGGGGCGGCCCTGCAGAACGCCACCCAGGGGCTGGCGGATCAGCTGGGCGACACCGCCGCCGTGGTGCTCGGTGGCCTGCCGGATCCCGCCGACCTGGGCAAGGTGATCCTGGTGGCGGCCTTCGGCAAGGCGGTGATCGCCAAGGGGCCCCAGGCCGGCAGGTTCATCGGTGGGGTGGCGAAGGCCTGCGGCGGCGGTGGCGGCGGCCGGCCCAACCTGGCCCAGGCCGGCGGCCGCGACGGGGCAGCCCTGGAGGGGGCGCTCGAGCAGGCCCGGCAGGAGCTCAGGCACGCCCTCGGGGCCTGAGGCTTTCCCTCAGGCCAGCAGGGGTGCGGCCTGGAAGGCCGCGAAGCCGGCGAAGCGGATCTCCGCTCCCACCAGTCCGCTCGCCTGGCTGCTGAAGAGGTTGGGAGCCACCAGGCCCAGTTCGGCGCTGGCGGCGCCCAGGGGGGGCGCCGAGCTGTTGGGCGCGGGTGCGGTGGCCCCCGGGAGCCCTGCCGAGCGCTGGAACGCAGCAAGGCGCTGGAAGGCCGGCAGTGCCTGGAAGCTGCCAGCCGCCCCCAGCCCGGTGATCGGATCTCCACCCACCCCTGGAACCCCGGCCGGCGGGGCCAGGGGGCTCTGGGGCGGCTGGAGCACGGGGGACACGGTCACCTCCGGCGTGCCGGCCCCGCCGTTGCCCCGCAGCACCAGCTCCTTGAGGTCGCGCTCGGTGATGGCGGTGCCGCCCTCCTCCAGCGGAGAGGGGGTGGTGATGCCTCCGCCGGCCTTCACGCCCAGCAGGCGCTCGGCGTTGGCGCGCTCCTCCGGGGTGAGCAGCACACCGCTGGGTTGTCCTTCCCCGGCCCTGGGGCCGGCTGCTCCGCCTCCCTGGATCAGCAGGTCCAGCCGGTCCTGCTGGCGCTGGGCAGCATCGCCACCGAGGCGCCCTCCGGTGGCCTCGTGCAGTTCGAGGCCTGATCCGGTTTCCTGTGCCTCCGGGTTGGGGGTGCCGGAGGCTGCGGGTTGATCCTCGCTGGAATCGTTCGGCGTGCCGCCGTCGTCGCCACCCTGGTTCTGGCTGTCGTCGTCGCCGTTGCCTGCGGAGTCTCCGTCGTTGTCGTCGTCGTTATCACCGTCGGCGCTGTCGTCGTCGCTGCCGTAGGTCGCAGAGTCCTTGTTGCCGTCGCCGTCGGTGTCCTGGTTCACCACGGCTGTCTGCCCTTCAGAGCCGCTCGGCGGCATGGCCGTTGACCCCGGCGGATACGACTCGGTCGTGCCGTCGCCGCGGGTGATGGTGGAGGAGCCATCGGCGTTGACGGTCACATGGCGGAGTTCGGTCGAGCCGTCCGGGTAGGTGATGGTCACGTCATAGGTGCCTGAGCCGTCGGCGTTGTTGTTGATGTTGTGAAGGGTCCCGGTGATCGCGCCTGAGGTTGCGTTGCCCGGATCGGGAGATGCAGGGGCCGGCGCGGGCTGGGCGGTCTCCGCAGGGGCGGGGGCGCCGGATCCAGCCCCGGGGTTGGTGCCAGGCCCAGCGGCTCCGGTCCCGGCTGCCGGAGCCCCCGTCCTGGGCAGATCCTGCAGCGCCGGCGCTGCGGGTTGCCGGGGGGCTTGGGCCGTTGTGTCTGCAGGGGCGCTCGGTTCACTGCCCCCCTGCTGGGCCGCCTCCACCTGCTTCACCACCGGGCCCACCACCTCCCGCACCGCCGCCTTGGCCCGCGCTCCCCGCAGACCCTCCCGCACGATCCGGTCGGTGAGTTTCCGGGCTTCGTCGGTGTCGTCGATGCCCACCAGCTGCAGGTGGCCTGCGCGTCGATCAGCGCACGGGCCACCTCGCCGGCCCGCGGCAGGAAGGCCGGCGCCGGCTGGCCTGTGAGGGTTTCGATCACGGCCTCGCCGATGAGCGTGTCGGCGGTGCCGCCGCTGCTGTCGTCCGTGAGGCGGCGGTCGAGGATCTCGTTGGCCACCCGCTCCACCAACGCGCTGTCCGCCCCCACCAGCTGCAGCGTGGCGGCGGCGTTGATCGCGAGGCGGCTGGTTTTCTCCTCCTCCTTCCGGTTCTTGCCCCGGGGCACGAGGCGATCGCTCCAGCTCTGGGCGGTGGTGCGTTGTTTCTAGGCGGCCATGGTGTGGCTCCGCTGGGTTCCCTTCACTGTCCGCAGTTCCGGGACCGGGTCCTGGGGGGCAGCGCATCGCTGGGCGTGAGGTTGCTCACAGGCCGTGGATCCGTCCTGGCGGGAGGATGCGCAGACGCTTCGCCGAGCTGATCGCTCCCCCCATGCCCGCTCCCCTGCACTGCGCGGATCTGGCCCGCCTCCCCCTGTTTGCGGGGATCGAGCCGGCCCTGCTGGAGCCGCTCCTGGAGGGGCAGCTGCCGCTCTCCCTCTCCGCCACGCAGGTAGTGATGATGGAGGAAGACGAAGGCATGGGCCTGCTGGTGCTGCGGCAGGGCCTGGCCAAGGTGCGGGGCTTCTCGGCCGATGGCGAGGAGGTGACCCTGGCGGTGCTCGGGCCGGAGGCGCTGCTGGGGGACATGGCCGTGCTGGCCGATGGGCGCCGCACCGCGGACGTGGTGGCCCTTACGGAGCTGCAGGCGGTGAAGCTGCGCTCGGAGCCCTTCCGTCGCCTGCTGACCCGTGAAGTGGCGCTCGCTCTCGCGCTGGCCCGACTCCAGGCCCACCGTCTGCGGGCGCTCAACCGCCGCTTCCTGCTGCGCGGTGCCGATGCCACCACCCGCCTGCTGGCCGCCCTGCTGGAGTTTGCTCTCCAGAGCGACCCCGCCCGCGACCCCGAGGCCCTGGTGCCGCCGTTGCCCCAGCGGGAGCTGGCGGCCCTGGCCGGCCTCTCCCGCGAAACCGCCTCCCGCTCCCTCAATCAGCTGCGGCGCCAGGGAACGGTCTGGGGCGGTGAGGAGGGCCTGCGGATCGCCAACCTGGCAGCCCTGCGCAAGCGAGGGCTCTGGCACTGAAGCCGGCGCTGCAGCTCCTTCCGGCACCCGGCCCTAGCCTCAGGCCATTGTGTGCTGATTCCGAATGTCTTTCCTACGGGGCTCCCTCGGCCGTTCCCTGCTTGCCCTCGGCCTTGTGCTCTCCGCCGCCAGCGCGGCCTGGGCGACACCCGCCGCCAGCCTGTTGAAGAGCCTCAAGCTGCCCCTGCCGAAGCCGGCCGCCAGCCTGTTCGCCGCCAATGCCCTCGGCCAGACCAGCCTCAACACCCAGCTGCCGGGCCAGCCGGATCAGCTGCTGGCCAAGGAGAAGGCTTCCCTCAGCCAGCAGGGCTACAGCGAGCGCACGATCAACACCGTGAGCGGCCCCTGGGGCTTCAATCTGGTGATGGATCCGCCGGCCGGCACCACGGTGGATGGCACCCCCGAGGGCAAGACGGCCGCCCTGGTGCTGCAGTCCACGGCGATCGGCCCCGGGCAGCTCAACCTGAACGTGCGCTTCGAGGGGCTGTGATGCCGCTCGGCTCCTGGATCAGAAGCGGTACTTGAGCTGGGCGTAGAAGCCCTTGCCCAGCACCCAGTCGGTCCATGGACCGGGGTTGTCGTCCACCTGGAACTGCTCCACCCAGCCCAGCTCCACCAGCCAGTGGTTGCCGTTCAGCCAGCGGGCCAGCAAGCCGCCGGAGCCCACGGTGTCGGAGAAGCTCACCCCCGCCAGGTTGGTCTGCACCCCGCCCACGCCGAAGAAGGGCACGATCTGGAAGGTGTTGCTGCCATTCTGCCAGAAGCTCCAGCTCACCTCCGCGGTGCCCAGCCAGCCGCTGTCGCCGCTGATCAGCTGCCCGGGCAGACCCCGCAGGCCCACATCGGAGCCCAGGGTGAACTGCATCGGGCTGGTGAGGGGCCGGAAGGCCACCTGCCCCGCCGCCCGCAGGTTCAGCTGCCAGCTGGGGGCGAAGGCCCAGGCGGTCGACGCGATCGCCCCCAGCGCCGTGGCCTTCCCGGGCACGATGTCGGCCACGGCGAGTTCCTTTCGCTGTGCTTCGGGGGTGACGGCGCTGATGCCCTGCAGCAGATAGACGTTGCCGCCCCAGCCCACCCGGTCGGCGAAGCCGTTGGCGCTCAGCCCCAGCCGCACGTAGCCGGAACTGGGCGAGCGCACCGATTCGGGCACGAGGTCCGGCAGGGCCCGGCCGTCGAGGTAGGTGTTGCTGCGGTTGCCGCTGAAGCCGGCGAAGAAGCTCCAGCGCTGGCTGAGGGTTTCGTGGAACACCCGCTCAAGTTGACCCAGCCCCTGGTACTGTACGGTGCTGATGCCATCGCTGGGCGACGGCAGCTCGATCAGGTTGCGGCGGCTGTAGCCGAAGGCGCCGGTGAAGTTCCACTGGTCTGCCAGGGGGAGGGTGTAGCTCAGTGAGGTGATCACCGCCCCGAGGCTGCCGTCGGTCTCGCCGTCGAGTTCGCCGTAGAGCAGCAGGGTGTCGCCGCGGGTGGCCAGGTCGCCCTTCACGAGGGTGCCGAGCAGCCGGGCATCCCCCGAGCCGTTGGTGCCGTCGTTGCGCGCCGAGAACTCCCCCTGCCAGCGCTGCGCACCGGGCTCCACACTCACGGTGAACACGGCCTGGGAGGGATCGCTGCCCAGACGGGAGAGGTTGCCGCGCACGGCGCTCACCCCCGGCAGCCGTTTGAGCAGCTGCAGCTCGCGCTCCACCGAGGGCACATGCAGCACGCTTCCCTGCAGGGGCCGCAGCAGACGGGCGACGCGGCGGTTGAGGCGCTCGTCCTTGCCGGTGACCCGCAGCTCCACCACCCGCCCTTCCACGACCTCCAGGCCGCCGGGGGCGGGGGTGTCGCGCACATAGACGCGGCTGTTCACGTAGCCATCGGCCACCAGCCGGGCCGAGAGGGCCGCGGCGCAGGCGTTCAGGGCAGCAGCCCGATCGGGCTGCTGGGCGCAGGTGCCGAGGATGCGCTGCAGCTCCACGGGGGAAAAGGGGGTTTCCCCCTGAATCGACGGCAGGGGTGTCGGCTCCCCCTGCGGGGGAGACTGTGGCTGGCTGGGAGGGACCTCGCCCGGTGGGGGCTCGCTGGTTCCGGTTCCCGGCTCGATCTCCACCGGAACGGGCGGTGTGGGCTGCCCCGGCTGTGGCCGGGTTTCGCCCGCCTCCGGGCCCGGCAATCGGATCGGGCTGTTCTGGAGCGGCGGGGCCACCAGCTGCGCCAGAAGGGGAAGCATGGGGGAAGGCCGCGGAACACAGGCCGAATTGTGCGCGAAAAGCCCGGTCCATTCCAGCTGTGGTGGCCCTCTCCTGAAATTGGCGCACAAAGAAAGGTGGGAGATTCTTGGCATCCGGGGGGAAGGATCCCCTGCCCGAAGAACCTGCCCGAAGAAGAGCAACCAGTCGATTGGGCCTGGGAGAGGTGCATCAGGCTGTCCTCTTTTGCCATCGCCGCCCTTCGTCCCGCAGGGCATCCGCCTGTTCTGCGGGTAATGATTCGGTGAACTTCTCCTCTGTGGCCCGGGGTTTGGCAACGGCGCCGAAGAATCTCCCAGACAGCGGCCTTACAGTGAGGCAGGCTGTGTGGTATGGAGTACGGGGTATGACCGGCGCTGCGGGGGGCAAGGGGTCTGCGGTGATCGGGGCTTGGGGCTCCGGGAGTCGTTCGGGCCGCTGGTGCCCCGCCCACTCCCTGGCGCCCCTGGCCCTGGGTTTGCTGGGTTCCCTGCTGCTGGCAACCCCCTCCCAGGCGGATGTGGCCGGTGCCGGTGGCGCCCGCAGCCTCGGCACCCGGGTGAACGGGGTGGATGGTGGCCGTTGCGGGTCAGGCTTGTGCGGGGTGAGCGGCGGTACCGGCAGCGGCAGCAATCTGTTTCACCGCTTTGCGGAATTTGATACGCGGGGCGGCCGTATCCACGGCGTTTCGATCGATTCCTCCGGCTACCGCAACGTGATCGTGGGGGTGATTCACCCCCAGGGCAGCTTCATCGACCGAACGGTGGCCCTCACCAGTGCCGGCAATCTCTTCTGGCTGTCCCCTGGCGGGATTCAGATCAGTGGGGCGGGCGGCTTCCAGGGGGTGAGCCAGCTCAACCTCAGCACCGCCACGGGGCTGCGGGTGGGTGGCTTCGTGTTCGACGCCCTCTCCACCACCGCTCTCCAGGCGGCCCAGCTGAGTGGCGAGCCGCTGGCCGGGCGCGCTGGGCTGGTCACCGATCCCGCCACCCTGGCGGAGATGGGGCTGCTCTCCAACGGCGACCTCTCGATTTCCGGCGGGTTGCTCACCGTGGATCAGGGGCTGCTGCTGGATGCGCAGGGCGGCAACGTGCTGCTGCAGGCGGCCGGCCTGCAGGTTCCTGGCGGCTCGGTGGAGCTGGCCGGTCGCAACGTGGCGCTCACCGACAGCACCGTGGATGTGAGCAGCACCACCGGCTCCGGCGGCAGCATTGCCGTGAGCGGCGAAACGGTGAACCTCACCAGAAGTGTGCTCGATGCCAGCGGTGGTCTCGGGGGGGGCTCGATCAGTCTTGATGCGGTTCAGGAGGTGAGCCTGCAGGGTTCCGACCTTCTGGCCCGGGGCGGGGGCGGCTCTGCGGTGGAACTGCAGGATCAGGTAGTTGTAACCACGGAGGATGCGCGGACAGCCGCCTCCATGGAGGATTCCACCGCCACTGGCACGTACGAGGGGGACGAGGTGGCCAGCCCACCAGTGCCGCCTTCTTCTGAGGAGCCCACCATGGAGGAGCCGGTGGCTGCGCCGGTACCTCTGCCGGCGAGGAATGTGTCTGGCAGCCTGGCGGAGGGTGATCCCGCTCAAGGCGGCTCGATACAGATCGAGGCTGAGACGGTGCTGATCACGGGAGGATCGATTAATGCCTCTGGTACCGACGGCAGTGGTCAGGTGACCCAGACCGATGGGCTCTCCGATTCCTGGACCCTTGGGCCGGCAGCAGGTTCCGTGTCGCTCCAAGGCCGCGGCGGTTCGGTGGCGATCGAGGGAACCAGCGTGCTGCAGGGGGGCACGATCAATGCCGCCGGTTCCAGCGGCGGCAGCGTTTCGATCATGGCCGGGGACCTGGTGAGCGGTGCACCGATCTTCACCCCCGGCATCGCTGGCCAGGGGGGTGATATTCGCCTGTTGGCCGAGCGCTCCATCTTGCAAACCACGAGTTCCGCGCTCGACGCCAGTGGCCTTGATGGGGGTGGATTAATCCATCTTCAGGCCGGCACGGACCTCCTCGTTTCCGGCATGCTCCGGGCCGTGGGGGAAGGTGCCACGGCGGAGGGTGGTCTCCTTGAGGTTTCCTCCGGCGGGAAGGTTTCCCTCCTGGCAGCAAGCCTCGATGCAGGCGGTGGAGGTGGTGGCGGCACCATCCATGTGGGTGGTGGCTTTCAGGGAGCTGCCCTGGAGGGGGGGGGCACCAATGCATCGGTGGCATTGGTGAACGGATACACGAGCCTCAAGGCGAACGCTCGTCAGAGCGGGAATGGCGGCACGATCGTGGTCTGGTCTGAGCAGTCCACCGATTTCTACGGATCGGCAGAGGCCATGGGGGGCAGTCTGCTCGGTGATGGCGGCTTGATCGAGGTTTCTGGGAGGGAGAGTCTCGTTTTCGGTGGCGTCGCTGATGCCTCAGCCCCCAATGGCGCGCCAGGCTCGCTGCTGCTGGATCCCAAGAACATCATTATCGACGCCTCGGGAGTTGGCGGCTTTAGCTATTCTATCGAGAACATTATCTTGCCTGACGGCGACTCGAGGGTCAGCCTTATCGAGACTTTCCTCGCTGATAGTCGCATCCTTGTTAGCGATCTGAGCGCCTCATTTGCAGGTGTTTCGGGGGCGGCCTATTTTTTTGATGGTTCAACGGGCGCCCTTCTCGGGGCCCTATATGGTGTCGAAGAATTTGGGGAGGGCGATACTATTCTGGGTTCAGGTCTTGCCTCCAGCAAGTTATTTTTGTTTTCTCCTTATGCTGATGTGGCTGGAGTGGCCGATGCAGGTGCTCTTACCTGGGTGGACCTCAGCCCGGTGGGCTCCAGCACCCCTTCGATTCGTTTCGTGGACGGCAGCTCTATTGCTGTTATTGGCAGCAGCATATCCCTCGTGGGAGGCTCCACTGGGGACTTCAGTGGTTATTCTTTAGAAGGGGCTTATGCGGGCGCTGATTCTGCGTTAAATGGAAGCATCTACAACTATCTTGTTCTTACCCCCGGCTGGGATGGCGCTGGCATCATTGATGTTGGTGCCGTCACTTGGATCGAGGGGGCGTCGGGCCAGCTCTCCGGCGGCAAGAATGGGGCGCTGATCGGAACTGGCCACTCTCTAGTGGGGAGCAACACAGGAGACTTTGCATCTCCCTACCTACGCGATCTGGACCAACAAGCAGACTATAATAGGCTAATTCTTACCCCGCTGTGGGATAACGCATTGCAGGTGGATGCCGGAGCTCTCACCTGGATCAATTCCAATAATGGTCTGCTTGCCGATGGTGCCACGGGAGGGGAGATTACGGCAAGCCGTTCCTTGCTCAACACAGGCAGCGCAATCTATAATTTAAATTCCGTCGACGAAGATGGCACTATCTTCGTCGACAACACTTATCAGTTCTACACGGTTCGCGACGATTTCTTTGAAGGGGGCGGATCTGTGCTGGTTTATAGCGGTGGCTGGGATGCTGGCTCCGAAGTGGATGCCGGGGCCATCACGTGGATGGACGGGCGTTCAGGCGGGTTAGTGGACGGGAACTCTGGGGGGTTGATTTCCTCTCTGAACTCCTTGGTGGGAAGCAGCACAGGTGATTTGAGTATATACGAAGGATCTGCCGACCAGGGTTCCTACTATTTCTACTACTACGCCTACATTGATCGGCGGGACGGCACCCTGCCTGGCGATGGTGCGCCACTTCCTGTCTCCACCGTCTTGCTTGGGCTCCCCTCCTGGGATGGGGCCACCGCCTCCGACGCTGGCGCTGCCCTCTGGCTCAATCTCGATGCCTCCACAGGTGTTGCTCGCTTGGCGGATGGCTCCCCTGCTGCTGGTGTGATCGGTACAGGCAATTCCTTAGTGGGTTCCAGCTCCAATGACCAGATTGGTCAGTCCGGAACCCAGCTCAGTCTCTACTCCCAAGACTTCGCGAACGGTCGCCTGCTGCTTCTGAATCCCAACTGGGACAATGCCACCCTGGCAGACACCAACTCCGGTGTGATTGCAGTAGATGCCGGCGCGGTGACCTGGCTCAACCCGTTCACCGGCGCCCTCGCCGATGGTTCCTCTGCATTTGGGGCAATCTCCAGTGCAAATTCGCTGGTGGGTACGAGCACGAATGATCGGATCGGATCATCTGTAGAGGAGGTTTACCCCCAAGAGAACTTCAACTTCTCCCCCTATGTTCTGCTTACCGCTTCTGGCTGGGACAACGGTGCTGTCGCACCGGATGCTGGTGCCCTGCTCTGGATCCGCGGCAGTGATGGATCCCTGGCCCAGGACGCGACCAGTACCGTCGCGCCCCCTCCGGCGGTGGGAAATGTGTCTCCCTCCACGGCCCTGGTGGGCAGCTCCGCTGGCGATGGGGTGGGTGCCGGCCTGAATTTCCTCTACGGGCCATACGACAGTGAGTTGCTTGCCTATCCCACTCCCAACCTCCTGTTGGCCACCCCCAGCTGGGATAACGGATCCATTGTGGATGCCGGAGCGGTTACCTGGATTTCTTTGGATACTGGCAGGCTCTCGAATGGAGCGCCTGCCCTTGGATTCCTGGGCAGTGCCAACTCCTTGGTGGGATCTTCAGCCGGTGATCAGATCGGTTCCCGGGTCGAGGCCAGCTATGCCTACCAGGACGACGCCCCCCAGAACCCCTTGATCGTGGCCCCGGGTTGGGACGGCCCCTCTGCGGTGGATGCCGGCGCCGTGACCTGGATCAGCCGCGACACCGGCAAGCTGGCCACAGGGGCTGGCAGCTTCGGCTCCATCTCCTCGCTGAACTCTCTGGTGGGTTCCTCCACGGGAGATCAGGTGGGCCAGAAAAGTGTCACCCTCACCAATTTCTTCACCGGTAGGGGCGGGCCCGTGACTGTGGCTCTGCTCACCCCGGACTGGGATGCGGGTTCCACTGCTCCGGATGCTGGTGCCGTGACCTGGCTTGACCTACGGAATGGCATCTTCGCAAGTGGGTCTGCGGCGGTAGGAGCGGTGAGTGCGAGTAACTCCTTGGTAGGACGCTCCGCAGGGGATGCCATAGGAGCGTCCTATTCCCTCCAGTTCAACATCGACAGTGGCGCCTCCCTAGCGCTCCTCTCTGGCGGCTGGGATAACCCTGAAACCAGTGCCGCCGATGCTGGCGCCTTTACTTGGATGAATGGTGTTACTGGAAATCTGGCCGATGGCTCCACACCGGCAATTGGAGCGATCTCAAACCTCAATTCGCTGGTGGGTACAAGCATGGGCGATCGGGTGGCTGACGCCAACCTTACTGATCAAAGCTCTAACGGGATGCTGCTGCGCATGCCCTCCTGGGATTTAACGGGTCCTATCCTTTCCCTTTCCATTGTTTTCGAGTCAAGTGGAGTCGGAGTTGGGGGAACTACGTTTTTCGCGGATGGAGAATATATCTTGCTGAGCGACGTTTCAATAATTAGCCTGAATGGCGACGGCGGTTTGGATCCGACATTTCGGTTGATCGGTCCTGGCGGGGCGATAGATCCCTCTGTTATAAACTTTGACAATGTTGGCCCTAATGAGCCCTTTAACGCAAGTTTCTTCAACGTTCCTCAGGGCACTTATTCTGTGGAAGTAACTATGCCAGCTGCGGCCGGTGCGGCAAGTAGTTCCTCGGGTTTTTTTGTGACTTTGTCCGCGCCAGCGCAGGAGTCTGTTGGACTCATCGCTGCCGATGCTGGTGCCGTTGCCTGGGTGAACCTTTCAAATGGGAGTCTTGGTGACGGCTCGTTGGCGATCGGTGATCTCTCCAGCGCGAATGCTTTTGTGGGCACCTCCTCTGGAGATCAAGTGGGCTTAGCTTACGACTCCGACCTGATCGGAAGCCCGTTCTGGGATGACCCAAACGGTAATATTGCGGATGTTGGCGCTCTCACCTGGCTCAACCTCGCCACGGGCCAGCGTAGCGATGCAGGTGTTCTGATTGGTGCTCTAAGCAGCTCAAATTCCCTTGTCGGTGGCAGCAGTGGTGATCGAGTCGGAGCTTTCTCCAGTACGCAATCCAATGTGTCAGGCGAGGTTGTCGAGAGCTATCTGGTGCAGGCCCCGCAAAATAATGGGACCAGGCTGCTGGGCTCGCCGGATTTCGACGGATCTGGTATCGCCGACTCCGGAGCAGTTACGTTTTTGGACGTGATTCAAGGAAGACTTGTCAACGACCAACTGATTGAGGGCATCCTGGGGCCCTCCAACTCTCTCCTTGGTGCAACAGTTGGTGAGCGTTTTGGCGTGCTTGCAATCAGTGGGCCTGGGGAGCAGTCAATGGTCTTTGATGCTAATGAAGGGGTGCTGCTACATAGCCCCGGATGGGATGCCGGTAGCGTCGAGGATGCTGGTGCTTTTGCATGGATGCGCACAATCGATGGTCAGCTCTCCGATGGCACCTTTTCCGGGGTCATTGGATCCTCCAATGCACTGCTTGGCAGCACGGCTGGTGATACCGCTGATCTTGGTGCGACCAACATCTTTGGGAACAATCTGGCATTTTTCCCAAACTGGCATGATCCAACCAGTGGTTTATCTGTTGGGGCCATGGCCTGGGTCTCGGGTTCAACGGGTGCCTTGGCAAATCAAGCGAGTGGGGGCACCATTGAATCGGTGGCTCTACGCGGAGCCATGGCTGGGGATTTTGACGGTTATTCTACCCTCTCCCTTGGAGGCAATGCACTGGTCTTTACCCCTGGTTGGGACAACGGACCGATCATTGATGCTGGCGCAATGACCTGGGTCAACATGTCCAATGGTCAGCTGACCTCCAATCTGGATGCATCTCCTGTGACCTTCGAAACCCTGGGAGCCTCTGTATCTCTTGTGGGCAGTGCTAGTGGAGATTTTTCTGGATTCACCCTCGAAAATGTGGGTGGTGGCAGTGCTGTTCTGCTCACGCCCATGTGGGATCAGGGTATTCTAGAGGATGCCGGTGCTGCCACTTGGTTGCAGGGGGCTACCGGCCAGCTTGCTGGTACCCAAGGTCCCATTCTAGGCACGATTGGCCCTGAGCGGTCAATCGTTGGTAGTGCCTCTGGCGATTTCGCCTCTGCATCACTGCTCACTGTAGGGAGTAATCGCCTGATCTTTACCCCATTCTGGGATGATGGTGTTCGCCAGGATGTGGGGGCACTCACCTGGATCGATTCCGCCATGGGTTTGCTCAGTGATGCATCCAGTGCAGGAAACATCGGAACCGGGATCTCCCTTGTTGGTACCAGTACTGGAGACTTGTTCGACATCGGGCTCCGCTCCTTGTCCGCCGGGCCGGTACTGATCAGTACCCCTCGCTGGAGCGATGGCGTGCAGACCGATGCTGGCGCGCTCACCTGGATGAACACTTCCAACGGTCTCCTGGCTGATGGCAGCAGCGGTGGCGCGATTGGTATCAGTAATTCACTGCTGGGCACGGGATACAGGCCTGGAGATAGCACTGATCTTTTTTATGCCATTAATGAGTTCTCCTTTGTCGCCGAGGATGGCTCCTCGGGTCAAAGCTTGCTAATCTACAGCCAATACTTGAATCCGGATTACAGCTCCGCCGTTGCGATTGACTCCGGCAGAGGCGCTCTCACTTGGATGGATGCTGGTACGGGTAGGTTGGTCAATGGGTCCAGTGGAGGATTCATTGATTCATTAAACTCCTTGGTGGGATCAGCCGCTGGGGACTTCAGGCCGGAAAGGGACAGCTATTTGCCATGTACTCTGTGTGGCTTCTTTACTCCTTCTCAGATCTACGCTGAGTTCAATCTGATTCGAAGTGGATCGCAGGTCTTGGTTCGCAGTCCCTTCCTCGATCTGGGCACCTTGTCGAATGTTGGCGCTGTCACTTGGATTGATATGGCCACTGGGCGCCTCGGTGACGGCATCACTCTTGCCTCAGGCGTTCTCGGTTCAGCAAACTCACTCGTAGGAACGGGAGCTAATGAATTCTATGGGTCCCGATTTCTTGGCCTCCAACCCCAGTTCTACGACACCGATGACCGACAGGGTTGGTATTTTGGCTCGAATCCTGTGCCAGAGCTGGATCGTATCGTTGTACGTTCTCCCGACGCTTTGATTAATGGCAATCCTGGAGCAGGGGCGGTAACCTGGATCGATTTAGCGCATGGTTTGCTGGCTACGGGAGCTCCGGTTGTGGGCGTCGTAGGCAGTACCAATTCCTTGGTTGGTACTTCTAGCGGGGATGCGCTGGGAGAGGAGTACACACGGCTCACTGGCGACTCTTCCTCATGGAATCTCAGTTTTGAAACTCCCAACTGGGACAACGGAGTGGCCACTGATGCTGGTGCAGTTACCTGGATTCAGGGCAATACCGGCCAATTCGCACTCGGATTAGCAGGTGTAGGACCGATCAGTTCTGCCAACTCTCTAGTTGGCAGTTCCAGCAATGACGAAATCGGCAGAAACCTCCGGTTACTGGGTCAAGTGCGATCCGATAGTTTCGGTTCCTATGGCTCCAGTGTGGCTTACATCAGCAGTGGCTGGGACAATGGATCAGCAACTGATGCAGGCGCCGTTATATGGATGAACGGATTTAATGGACAGTTGGCTAATGGTGCTTCTGCCTTTGGTGTTGTGAGTAGTGCTAATGCTTTGGTGGGAAGCACGTCCGGTGACGGAATTGGTTCGTTTACAGAGGATGTCGGCTACTCCTCCTCTGGTTCCGGTGTCAATCTGCTTCTTCTCAGTGGAGAATGGGACAACGGGTCCTTGGTGGATGCTGGAGCTGTGACCTGGATCAAGGGCTCCACTGGGCAGCTCATGAATGGAGAGGCTGCAATCGGACCAGTTAGCGCTACCTTCTCTTTAGTAGGTTCTCAGACGGGGGATCGGCTTGGTGGAGACTACCTGACCTTCGGCTCGATCTTCAACTTCGGAGAGGGTCCCTCGGAGTCTTCCTACGGTCGGAATGTCTTGCTGATCTCGCCAGATTGGGATGCGGGGGAAGTTCAGGATGCGGGAGCGGTCACCTGGATTAGTGGTTCTACCGGCTTGATGGTGGATGACACAGGAACTGGTGTGGTGAGCTTCTCCAATTCCTTGATTGGAAATTCTGCCGGCGATCGGGTTGGATCCTCGGTTGTCAAGATTTCAGATGATCGCTTGGAACCGAATGCCTTCCTCGTGAACGGTCCCGGTGCGACAGATCCGGGCACTGGCAACCCGACCAACACATCCATGAGCATAGAAAATCGCATAGTTCAGGATGTTACGATTTCTAGCCGTCCTCCCCTTTCCATTCTGCCGGACTCAGGCGATTCTGGAGTAATTAATAGTGCGTTTTTGGTTGGCACTGACCCTGGCATAAATGTCACCATTCTTCCCGGGGCCATTACATCCATAGTGAGCACCGGTACTAATGTGACCTTGCAGGCTGCGAACGATATCTTCCTGCGTTCTAATTCCCCGATCACGGCATCTGGTGGAGCGGCCGGCGCGCTCACCCTCCAGGCGGGACGAAGCATCACCCTCAATTCCAGTATCACCACCAGTAATGGTGACCTCATACTGTTGGCTAACGACCCGGAAATCAATGCTGATCCTGAAAGCCTGGCCTTTCGAGATGCAGGTGCTGGATCCATCCTTCAGCTCAGCGGTACCAGCATTGATGCAGGCAGTGGCACGGTCACTATGCGAGTGGGGTCATCGGTACCTGGTGCGGAGGCCAGCACAATCAGCCTGGCGCAGGTTACCGCTGGCAGTATTGATCTAGCAGGGCCAACAATTGGTCTTTCTGGCGCCAAACTCTTCACTCCGGTGGCGGGGGGGGTGATCAAGATGGATGCAGATTCCCTCACGCTGTCCTCAAGTCTGCTTGATGCTTCGACTCTTGTTGGAGACGGTGGCCTCATTCAACTGGATGGTGGTGTAACTACGATCGGGGGCAGCGTAATCACTGCCTCCAGCACGGATCCCAGTGGGCGGGGGGGCGTGGTTGAGGTGGGTGTGAACTCCGCGGCCCGTGTCCCTCAGCTGACTATCACTTCATCAGACCTGCTGGCTAATGGTGTTCTTGATGGTGGCTCGATTTCCCTGGATGGCGATCAGATCACGATCTCTGGTGGTGTGATCAATTCCTCCGCTACTGGCGATGACCCAGCTGCAACTGGAGGCAGGATCAGAATTGGCAGTTTTGACGATGACGTTACGGTAATTGGCTATCTGCCGAATGTGGTGAATCTGAACAATGCCACTCTGATTGCTGATCCCCCTGCGGTGGGTGGTCTTCTTACGGTCAATGGTGTCACAATCAATGTGAACCAGTCCTTGTTTAATGTCACCGGCTCCACTGGTGGCACCCTTCAGGTTGGATCTCCTGCTACCAGTGTCTTGGCCTTCGGATCAGGCTCCACTCAACTACTCGGCGGCGTTGATGCGAGTTACACCTTGCAAGGCACAACGATCTTTGGTTTTGAAAATGTTCGTGGGCCTTCTGGAGCCTCAATCAAGACTATCGGTCAGGTGGTGGGGCCTCCTGCGCCAACACCTATACCATCACCAATACCAACCCCCACTCCTATTCCTGCTCAGCCCTCTCTCTCTTCTCCGGCACCCACATTTGGCGTAATCTCTACCAACGTGGTCGTGCCGACTGAAGTCCCGATAGGGATGACAGTTCCTCTGTTCTTGGCGTCTCCGCAGTTGGCGGAGCTTGTGGCCCTTGTCTACAGCCAGGAACCTCTGCAGTTACAGCAGGAACTTCTCGACTATGCCGCTGTATTTAGTCAGTCGTTGGTGTTTTCCCAGCAGGTCAGCTTCAGCGAACTAGTAGCGCTCTCTCTCAATACAACAGACTTTTTCCTGGGTGGAGATCCCCTGCTTGGGGCGAATGGCGTCTACCAGTTCACGGCCGAGGATTTTGCCTACGCCGACATGCTTGACACACAGTCTTCCTTCTCAGTTGATAGTGATCTCAGCCTCGACGACTCGCTCGATTTTCTTCTGCAGCTCGATGATTACCCATCTCCGTTCGCGGATGGCTCCGTTCTTTTCCCTGCAGACCCATCCGAAACTCGTCTGGCATTGAAGCTGGTGCTGGATCTGGGACTCGAGGGCTTTGTGGCCAACAGCCTTGATTTCTCCTCGGATATACGAGTGGGTTTCTCCACTTTGTTCATCACTCCAATTACGCTTACGGGTGCTGAGGCGGCTGCTCTCTTCGCTGAGTCAGAACAGCTGGCTCAGGATTATACTTCCGAAAAGCTTGGCCTAGAAAAGAAGAATGATGGTAAAGCACCAACAGCGATCGAAGTGCAGAGCCTGCTACA
Source organism: Synechococcus sp. (assembly GCA_046081905.1). Taxonomy (GTDB): domain Bacteria; phylum Cyanobacteriota; class Cyanobacteriia; order PCC-6307; family Cyanobiaceae; genus CBW1002. The sequence goes on from JBJTWS010000082.1 coordinate 20,091, forward strand.
GAAAATCCAGCAGTTTGTGCGTGGCCGGCAGTCGACCGGCCCCGCCCAAGGAGGGGGATCATGAACAGTTTGAGTTCCAGATCTCAGGTGCCTTTTCTCTGGGCCCTGCTGGCAGTCGCTACCATAGCCCCTGCTCTGGCGGAGCCCGCAGCACACACTCCTCCGGCATCAATTACGGCGGCATCCCTACCCCCGCCCGCGATGTTCGATCGAAACCTCTACACTCCAGCGGCAATCCGCCTGAGCTTTACCACTGCATCCTCTGCTTTCCAGACCCAGTCCTCTTTCCTCGATATCAGCCTCATTCTTCCCCAGGGGGATGTGGTGGGACGACGAGTCCCGATCTCTGTGGAAGATCTGGCTCCCCTGCTGCGCGATCTCTATGGCCAGCTTGCCCGCCAGGATTCTCTTCAGGTTTCCGACGCCCGCTCCCCGGCACGTCAGCTGTTCGATCTTCTGATCCGTCCAGTGCTGCCGGAGTTGCGGCAGGCGGATGTCACCACCCTGCTTCTGTCTGTGGACAGCGGCCTGCAGGCGATTCCCTTCGGCGCGCTGCATGACGGTGAGCGGTTCCTCGGGGAATCGATGGCCTATTCCCTCACGCCCTCAATCGGCCTGATGCCCCTCGATGTGCCCGATGCCGTGGTGCCGGATCGGGTGCTCTCGGCCGGCAGTGCCCGCTTCGAGGGCTTGGCCCCGTTGCCGTTGGTGCCACAGGAGCTTGAGAAGATTGCCTCCCTGCTCCCGGCGGAGCAGTTCCTCGATGCGCGCTTCACGCCCGAGGTGCTGATGTTCAATGCCGGAGATCCCTCGATTCGCAAGGTTCATGTAGCCACCCACGCGGAGTTTTTTCCCGGAGGACCCGATAAAGCGCGCATCTACTCCGGTACCGTCCCGATTGCCTTCACATCCTTCTCCTCCCTTCGGCAACGCCGGGATGAGGATCCCCTGGATTTGTTTGCGCTGAGTGCCTGCCGCACGGCCTTAGGCGATAAGGACAGTGAACTGGGTTTTGCCGGCCTGGCCCTCCAGGCTGGATCCCGCAGTGCCGTGGGCACCCTCTGGTACGTGGATGATGTGGCCACCTCGGCTTTTTTCGTGCAGTTCTACCGCTATCTCCAGGCGGGGATGCCTAAGGCTGAGGCCCTCCAGGCCACGCGGCAGGCGTTTGCCGCCGGCCAGGTGCGCCTCCAGGGCGACCAGGTGGTGGGGCCTGATGGCTTCGTCTTGCTGCGTGGCCTCACCACCGCGCAGCAACGCAGGATCGCGGCGGGCGTGCAGCATCCATACTTCTGGGCCGGCATCCAGCTGCTGGGCACTCCCTGGTGATTAGCTGCCCCTGCGGACGCCTGGGCTGAGAACTCGCTGAGAGCAGGCCTTTTCCACAGGCTGGGGGCCCGTAGCTTTCGGTACTTCCTCAGGCAGCAATAGTAGCATTAATTTGAAGGTTAGTGCTGAAACTTATGCGCCTCGGCCTCCCCGGTATCAGCACAGGCGATTCCACCGCAAATCCGGCGACGTTTATGCGAGTAGATCCGCCCTGCGAGGGCACTGATCATCGCTCTCCCCCCCAGGGAGATGCCACCCAGAGACTTAGGTTATGGGCCTTCACCCTCGGTTTGGGTCTTGGGTGGCCTCTGCTCCTGGGCGTAGCACCACCGGTCCGTGCCGAGGTGCGGGGCGTGGAGGGGGCCCGCAGCCTTGGCACCGTGGTGAACGGCGTTCGAGACGGCAGCTGCGACAGTGGCCTCTGCGCCGTGAGCGGTGGCACGGGTGCCGGCGGCAATCTCTTTCATCGCTTCGGCGCCTTCGACACCCGGGGGGGGGTCACCGGGGTGCGGATCGAGTCCGGGGGTTACAGCAATGTGTTGGTGGGGGTGATTCATTCCCTTGGCAGCTTCATTGATCAGCCGGTTTCGCTGAGTAGCAAGGGGAATCTGTTCTGGCTCTCACCGGGCGGCATCACGATCAGTGGTGCCGGTGGCTTTCACAACGTGCAGCATCTGCAGCTGAGCACGGCCACCGGCCTCCGCTTGGGAAGTGGGCTGTTTGATGTTTTCGGCACCACGGCGGATCAGGCAGCCCTCCTTTCATCTGAGCCCTTGCGGGGTAGTGCGGGGCTGGTGAGTGACCCGGCCACCCTCTCCGCCCTCGCGCTGGAGCGCAATGGCGACCTCACTCTCTCCGGTGGCCTGCTTACGGTGGAGGAGAGCCTGCTGCTGGATGCCCAGGGCGGTCATGTGGTGCTCCAGGCGGCTCAGGTTCTCCTGCCCGGCGGGCAGGTGGACATTGCGGGCCGTGAGGTCAGCTTGGAGAACAGTCAGGTGGATGTGAGCAGCGCTGCTGGTCTGGGTGGTAGCGTCAAGGTGGACACGAAAACGCTCTCCCTGGCCGGCAGCCGGATTGACGCGAGCGGCGCCATCGGTGGTGGTGAGGTTTCGCTCGTGGCCTCCGGCATCCTGAGCCTGCAGGACGGAGAGGTTGCTGCTCGTGGAACCGTTCCTCCCATCGAAACGGAGCCGAGCCGCCCGCAGAGCATCGATTCGGAATTGTCCCCTGGTTCTGCTGTGGCGGAGTCTCTGCCGGAAGCCAACTCCATGGGGCGGGGAGGCCAGGTGGAGATCATTGGGGCAAGTGTGGTGCTGGCTGGAGCGATTGACGCTTCCGGCAGCCAGGGTGGCCAGGTCACGGTTAAGGCCAGCAGCCAGCTCTTCAGCTCTGCGCCTGTTCAGGTGGAAGGTACGGCTGGGAGTGGTGGTTCGATCACACTCCATGCCGGTGGCAATGTTGTCCAGAGCGTCCAGTCGGAGCTCAAAGCGAGCGGCAGCACAGGTGGTGGCACCATCCGCGTGACTGCGGACCAGAATCTCTTCAGTTCTGGCCGCTATGAAGTACTTGGCACCGGTGATTCTGGTGTTGGTGGACTGGTGGAAGTCTCGGCACCGAGCGTCACTTTGCAGGGAGCGCACCTGGATGCCAGCGGCAAAGCTGGCGGCGGCACTCTCCATGTGGGCGGGGGCTTTCAGGGGGCAGCACTCACCTCCGGGGCTGCCAATGCCCAGATCAGTACGATCACCTCCTCCACTGTGCTCAAGGCAGATGCCGCCAGCTGGGGTGATGGCGGCGAGGTGGTGGTGTGGTCCGAGGAGGTCACATCATTCTCCGGCCTTGTCAGCGCCCGTGGTGGGGAGCTTGGAGGAAATGGTGGTTTGTTGGAGGTGTCGGGGAAGGAACTGCTTCAGTTCAGTGGTGAAGCGGATGCAGCTGCCCCACTCGGGACGCCCGGCACGCTCCTTCTGGATCCGAAGAACATCATCATCGACGCAGCAGTGTCTGCCGAGCAGGTGGGCTACAGAGTTACCGATCTGGTGGATCCCAATCCTCAGACGAATGACGGCTTTGGCCGGTCTGTGCTGGTGCTTCCCAACGGTAACATCGTTGCGCTGGACCCGCTGGATGATCTCGACCCGCTTGCGGCATTCGATACTGGAGGGGTTTATCTCTTTGATGGATCGACTGGACAGCTTCTGTCATTCTTGCTGGGAAGCACCACTGGCGACAGTGTTGGCAGCAATGGTGCGATTTCGCTGGGCAGCAATGGGAACTATCTGATTCTGAACCCGTCCTGGGATGCGGGAACTGCTACGGATGCTGGGGCCGTCACCTGGGTGAATGGGACCACGGGTCTTCTCGCGGATGGCTCTACAGGCGGGGTATTGAATTCTGCGAATTCCCTCGTTGGATCCACGGCCGATGATACTGTAGGCGTCTCTTTTGGAGGTTTTGGATATACAGCTGTATACGTTCTGCCAAGTGGAAACTATGTGGTTAGCTCCAGTCGTTGGGATTCACTCGATGGAGTTATTGATGTGGGTGCCGTGACCTGGGGTGATGGAAGTCTTGGGATTACAGGCACGATCAATTCGGTAAACTCATTGATTGGCGCCCTCCCAAGCGATGAGGTTGGCTCCGACGGAGTTACGGTGCTGTCTAATGGCAACTACGTAATCAATAGTCAATACTGGAATCTCTCCACCAGTATATCTTTTGCTGGTGCTGTAACCTGGGCGGATGGATCGGTAGGGATAAGCGGTGTCGTGAGCTCTGTCAATTCTTTAGTTGGCAACGCTCATAATGACATCGTCGGGTGGGCTGTTGGGAGTACAGTTATCCCTTTGGAGAATGGAAACTTTTTGGTTGCCAGCCCTTTCTGGGATGGTGGAGCAACAGATGTGGGAGCTGTGACCTGGGTGGATGGGAGTAATGGCCGCACCCTGGATGGGAATGCGGGAGGATTCATTGATTCCACCAATTCTTTGGTTGGAAGCAGCTCTTTTGACCGTATTGGTACGAGCGTGGTCACGTTGGCCAATGGCAATGCAGTGGTTGTCAGCCCCGGCGCCAGCATAGGGGGCGCTGTGGCTGTGGGCGCCGTCACCTGGATCGATGCCGCTGTTGGACTTGCGGGGATCGTGTCTGAAGTCAATTCTCTCGTGGGCTCTTCGGATTTTGATCAAGTGGGAAGCAATGGAGTCACGCCATTGGCCCAGGGAAATTATGTGGTTCGAAGCGAGTTCTGGGACAATCCTGATACGATCGCTTTCGACGCTGGTGCCGTCACGTGGGGAGATGGGAAAGCCGGTATTGCTGGCGCTGTCAGCAGCCTGAATTCGCTTGTTGGAACCACTTCAAATGATGTAGTTGGCCTCTACGATATTGCCGCCCTTTCGAACGGAAACTATGTTGTAGTCAGCTCTGATTGGGACAACCCTGTCGCACTGGCTGATAACGCCGGAGCCGTTACCTGGGGGGATGGAAGTGTGGGCGTGAAGGGCTCAATCAGTACTGCGAACTCCTTGATCGGAACAGCTGGCGACCGGATCGGGGCTTGGGGCATTGGAACCTTCAACTCTTCTTATGAAGCTATCGAGCTGACGAATGGAAACTATGTCGTAATCAGTTCTGAGTGGAGTGGCGATGGCTCCGGCATCCCTTCCCCTTCCTACGGGGCGGTCACGTGGGTCAATGGCGCCACAGGCAAGCTCTCGACGGGGGATCTGGGCGGCGTCTTGAGTTCCACGAATTCGTTGGTGGGCTCAAGCCCGAACGATTGGTTGGGGAATCAAGGCATTGTTGCTCTGGAAACGGGAAATTATGTTGTAGTCAGTCCAAATTGGGATCTCAATTCCTTCACCTCCGACGCAGGGGCGGTTACATGGGGCGATGGTGTTACAGGACAAACAACAGGCATTGTTGGTACGTCGAATTCCCTTACGGGTTCCTCTCCCAATGACCAGCTTGGCCTTGGCGGAGTGGTGGCACTTAGCTCAGGGAATTATGTAGTTGTGACCCCTGACTGGGATCTGAATTCCTTTACCTCTAATGCGGGGGCGGTCACCTGGGGAGACGGTGTGACCGGTCAAACAACAGGCATTGTGGGTACGCTCAACTCCCTTACGGGTTCCTCGTTTAATGACCGGGTTGGCTCTGGTGGAGTGGTGGAACTAACCTCTGGAAGCTATGTGGTTGTCAGCCCCGCATGGAATCTGAATTCCTTCACGTCAAACGTGGGAGCTGTGACTTGGAGCAGTGGGTTGGAGGGCGTGATAGGTGTTGTCAGTACCTTACATTCTCTGACAGGAAGCACGGCTTGGGATCAGGTAGGCCTTGGTTCTGTGCAGGCTCTACCTGATGGCAACGCTGTGGTTTCGAGTCCTCTCTGGGATCGTGGAGGGGTGGTGGATGCAGGGGCAAGTACCTGGGTCGATGGATCTAAGGGCATCACAGGATTTGTAGATGAAACCAATTCATTGGTTGGTCAAACCGCTGGTGATTTTGTGGGCGACAATCCTGTCGCCATCTTGGAAAGTGGAAACTATGTTGTTTCCACACCTAATTGGAGTAACCCTGCGCTGGGCACCTCTGGTTCTGGTGCCGGAGCTATCACATGGGTGGATGCCAGCCGTGGCCTCACAGGTCAGGTGTCATCTGGGAATTCCTTGGTGGGTGATCAAGGGTTTGGGTTCTATGGTGCTTGCCCGGACGGCTGTCTAGGCAATGTGACTCCGCTGAATGGTGATCAGTTTCTGGTTGGCTCTACGGAATACGACGTGTCTGGAGTGCTGAATGCTGGCCTGCTTCAGCTGGTCATTGGCAATGATTACAGCTTTGCGGCTTCTCCCGGTGCTGATCTCAGCCTTACTCCAGCTCAGATTGAGGCAATCGCCAATCGTGGTATGGCGGTGGTTCTTCAGGCCAGTAACGATATCACTTTAGCCAGCGGATCCGATATCATGATCGATAATCCCACTGGAACGGGTGGTTCCCTTTCTCTGGAAGCAGGGCGCTCCATCCTGTTGAACGGTTCGACCATCACCACGGATGGCGCAGATCTGAACCTGCGGGCGAATCAGAAGGTGCCTGATGCCATCTTTCGCGATCCTGGTGCCGCGGTGATCACGATGGCATCTGGCGCGAGCCTGAATGCAGGATCAGGCATCGTTCGGATCGAACTCGCCTCCACGACCGCTGGTTCGGGCGATGCGGGAGGAGTGACTCTCGGTCAAATCAGTGCGGCTCGTATCAGTGTCGATGCGGCTGCCGGGCTTTATCTCTCCCCGGTGGCGCACCTTGAGGCATCTGCCATCAGTGGCGATTCCATTGAGTTGAACGCCGGCTCTGGTGCGTTTGTGAATGGGCGAGGTGCAGATGCACTGCTTGTTGGTAGTGGAGCTTCGTGGAGGATCTATTCATCTTCGCCAGAGCTTGATGCGATTAGTGGTCTTCTCCCTTCCTTCATCCAGTACGACTTCGCCTTTGGAGATATTAAGGTCGTTCTCGGCGCTGGCAATGGCTTCTTCTATTCCATTGCTCCATCGCTTTCGGTAGATCTGGTTGGCCCCGCAACCCGTATCTATGACGGCACCACGCAAATCAATCTGAACTCTTCGAATCTCAGCCTCTCTGGCGTCCTGAATGGCGACCTCGTTACCCTGTTGCCATCTCCCTTGCTTGGCAGCCTGAATTCCAAGGATGTTGGCACCAATTTAATCGTTTCGGTCACTGGTCTTGGCATTGACTCTATCTCCAGCAGCGCAATTCTTGGCTCGGTTCCCGTCTACGGCTACCAGCTGGCTTCCTCCACGGCTTCTGCTGCTATTGGCGAAGTTACCCCGGCGACGTTGAGCGTGACGCTGCTGGACCAGAGCAAGGTGTATGACGGCACGCAGGCGGCTGTGCTGGGGGTTGGGGATTATCAGATCAGCGGTGTTGTGGCGGGAGAGGGCCTGACGATCAGCCAGACGGTGGGTCTGTACAACAGCAAGGATGTGGCGAGCGCGAGTGGGGTGAGCGCATCGCTGTCGCCGGGGTTTTATGTGGCTTCAGGGGGGACGGATCTGGGGAACTACAGCCTGGATCTGCTGGCGGAGGGGACTGGAACGATCACGGTCCGCCCCCTCTCCACCTGGCAGGGCAGCCAGGGTGGCTTCTGGAGTGATGCTTCTCTGTGGGATGTCCTGCCCAGCACGGGCAATGTGGCGGATGTATTCATTCCGTCGACATCGGGGTTGGTTGTTTACGACGTCTCGGCAGGTATCACATCCCTGCAATCTCTTCGTCTGGAGGGTGTGCTTCGGATCGATGGGGCTGAGTTGGGAGTGTTGTCGACCACCACGGTGGGAGCTTCTGGTTCGCTGGCTCTCATGTCTGCCGGATCCTTCGCCACTGAACAGCTCACGGTGCAAGGCAGTGTGCGGTTGGATGGCACGCCGTCGGTGAATGCCCTCACGCTCTCGGGCGGCCAGGTGGAGGCGACCCAGGGACTTTCGCTTTCCTCCCTGTCCGTTCCCGGCGGTCTGCTCACGGGGGGCGGCTCTTTGGTGGTGACGGATTCCTTTACCCAGAGCGGTGGAGAGATCACAAGCTTCTCCGGGATGGATTTCACGCAGCGAACTGGTGATCTCGTGCTCTCGGATGGGATGCTGCGCTCACTCGGTGCCACGGTTTCGCTGCGGGCTCCGGAGGGATCGGTGCAGCTCACTCGCACCACGGTGGACACCAGTGGTGCGGCGGTGGGAGGGACGATTCTCCTCAATGGTCGTTCGCTCCTACTAACCGATTCCAGCCTCAATACCTCCGGTGCAGCTGATGGCGGCACCATCTCGATGGGCATCGAGGTGCTCCCAGATTCCGTCACGATCCTGCGCTCCCAGCTCGTGTCAGATCCACCGGCTCTGGGCGGATCGATTCTCATCGATGGGCGGGCCATCTCGATTGAGGATTCACCGCTCAATGTCTTTGGCTCCACTGGCGGGCAGATCCGGATCGGCTCCTCCCTTACCAATTCCCTTTCTCTCGGTTCCGGCACCCTGCTGCAACTTGGCCCTTCAGGTTCGATTCAGCTCACGGCGTCTTCGCCGTCGGCCATTTCTGATGCCGCGAGTCGCGAGGTGCTTGGGCTGCCTGCTGCGCCAGCGCCCACCACTTTCCCAGAGCCCTCGCTGGTTCAGGTTTCGCCAACCCGTTCCGGTGCGGCGCCGTCGCCTGATGTTCCAGCGGCCACAACCCTGCAGGAGCTGATCCTCGCGCTTAGTTCCACGGTGGATCAACCTCCGCTGGTGCTTTCCTCCGCTGCGCAGGCATCCAGTGCCGATGGGTCACGAGCTGCTCCCGCTCCCCTCGGCTTTGCGACAGCGGATCTGACGGCCCAGTCGCCGATCGAGATCTCCCTGGATTCGAGTTCGTTTCTCCTGGTCGGAGACCTGGCGCCCAGTGGCAGCGTTCTGCTGCAGGGGGCGGACTTCCTGATGGAAGATCTCTTTGGCTCCACCGACCTCCTCTCCTCCACGACTCTGGACCTGGAGCTGCTTGAGCGGAACGGGCTCCTGCCCCTTGCCTTCGAACTGGAATCGCTGGGGACCGATGCGCAGGGGGATCTCCTAGTGGAGCTGGTGCGGGAGGACCCCCTGCGCAGCGACCTCACCGACTCAGGGGCAACGGTGCCGGCGGCCACGGAGATGGATTCCCGTTTCCAGGGATCGATCGCCGTTGACTCCGGTCTCCTCCTGGCGGTGGGGGTGGTGCCCACGGTGGAGGCCCGGGAAGACTTCGTGGAAGCGGAACAACGGGCCTTCAGCGAAACAGCCGCTGGCTTGGGCCTGGAGAAGGGCGAGCGCACCACGGCCGTTTCCCCGGAGGAGCTGCAGGCGGTGCTGCAGGGGATCCAGCGAGCCACGAACTTCACCCCTTACCGTCCGGCGGTGCTGCGGATGACCTTCAGCACGGACGCGGATCGCGGCGAGGGGATGCTCGACCTCACCCTGGTGCCGGCCCAGGGGGACGTGGTGGGGCGCCGGGTGGTGATCGATGCGGCCCGCTTCGGCGAGCAACTCCGCGGTCTGTACAGCCAGCTGGCTCGTCAGGAGCCGATGCGGCTGGTTGAGCCGCAGGCCCCGGCGCGCCAGCTCTATGATGTATTGGTGCGGCCGATCGAGCAGGAGATCGCGGCGCTGGGCATCACCACCCTGCTGCTCTCGGCCGATCCCGGCCTCCGGGCGGTGCCCTTCGCGGCCCTGCACGACGGCGAGCGTTACCTGGCCGAACGGATCGGGATTGCCCTCACCCCCTCGATCGGTCTGATGCCGCTCGACGTGCCGCCTCCGGGCGTCAAGAGCCAGCTGCGGACCGGGGCCTCCCGTTTCGAGGGCCTGGCGCCCCTGCCGCTGGTGCCGCAGGAGATCAGCCGGCTGGAGAGCCGGCCAGGGCGTGCCTACCTGGATGCGGCCTTCACGCCGGCGCTGCTGCTTGAGAAGGCGGGCGATCCCTCCTATCAGCAGGTGCACGTGGCGACCCATGCCGAATTCCTGCCGGGCGGGCCGGGCAAGGCGAAGCTCTACTCCGGCGTGGGACCGATGACCCTGGCGGAATTCACCCAGCTGCGCCAGCGGCGCGAAGGCCAGCCGCTCGATCTTTTCACCCTCAGCGCCTGCCGCACGGCCCTGGGCGACAAGGACAGCGAACTCGGCTTTGCGGGCCTGGCGCTTCAGGCGGGCTCCCGCAGCGCCATCGGCACGCTCTGGTACGTGGATGACGTGGCCACGTCCGCCTTCTTCGTGCAGTTCTACCGCTATCTCGATGCGGGGATGCCCAAGGCCGAAGCCCTGCAGGCCACCCGCCGGGCCTTCGTGAGCGGCGGCGTGCGGCTGCAGGGCGATCGGCTGCTCGGTCCCGATGGCCAGGAGCTGCTGGGGGGCCTCGATCCTTCTCAGCAACGGCGGGTGGAGAGCGGGGTGACGCACCCCTACTTCTGGGGTGGAATGCAACTGCTGGGAACTCCGTGGTGATGTCTTCGCCTTTTCTGTCAAGGGCCGGTCTGCTCCTTGTGGTGGCCGCTGGCCTACCGCTGGGCAGCGCCATCCCCGCCTCCGCCCAGGTGCAGGTGGTGTGCCAGGGCACCTGGCTGGAGGCCCGCGGCAGCGCCGAGCGCAAGCGCCCCACCCGCCAGCTGGCCGTGTCCCTGGCCTTGGAAGCCGAGGCGGCTGAGGCGGATGGGGCCTTGGCGGAGCTGCAGCAGCGGCTGGCGACTGTGCGATCGGCGCTGCAACGCCTGGGGGTGCGGGATCTGGAGGTCACCTCCCCCTCCACCTGGCAGCGGGGGGCAGTGCCCCGCCGCCCGGCGGCTTACGTGGCCCAGCTCTCGGTGCAGGGCGTGCTGGATCCGGAGCGGTTGCAGCCCCTGGTGCGGGAGGTGGGAGCCCTGCCTGGCGTTCGGCTGTCCCCCGTGCGTCCCCAGGCCGATACGGCCAGTGATCCGCAGGTGCGCCGGGAGTTGCTGCGCGCCGCCTACCAGGACGCCCTGCGCCAGGGCCGGGAGCTGGTGGAGGTGCTGGGCCTCTCTACGCTGCGGCCGCTCCAGGTGAGTGTGGAGGGAGGTCCGCAGCTGCTCCCGATGCGGGCGATGGCCGTGGAGGCGGCCCCGCCCCCCTTCGACCCGCGGGAGCTGCCGCCGCCGATCGATCGGCTCACCCTGCAGGTGCAGTTCTGCGCCCAGTGATCGGGGGTGGGGGCGCGGCTCAGCCTCCCCGCAGCACGCCGAAGAGTTGCCGCATCCGCTGCAGCACGGTCATCTCGCCGGGCAGGGAGCACTGCTGCATCCGCTGATCGAGGGCGGCGCGACGTTCCTGCACCAGCTGCGCCATCCGCTCCAGCAGGATCGAATCCTGCTCCAGCAGGGGCTGCAGATCACGGCGCTCCACTTCCAGGAGCAGGCACTCGCGGGTGGTGCGCACCGTGGCGCTGCGGGGATCGTCGGTGAAGAGGGTCATCTCGCCGAACACATCCCCTGGCCCTAGCGTCGCGATCGGGTGCTGGATCGGTCCGCCATCGGCCTTGAGCACCTCCAGCTCCCCGCCCACGATCTGATAAAGGGTGTCGCCGCTTTCCCCTTCCCGCACCACCACTTCCCCGGGCCCGAAGCGCAGGCAGCGGGTTTCCCGGGCCAGATGGGCCAGCTGGGCGGGATCCAGACTCTGGAACAGGCGGTGACCCGCCAGCAGGGTGGCCCGTTCGTTCACCTCCAGCGCTTCCGGCTTCGGCACGCCCGGATCGAGCCGCTTGGGGCGGATTTCCTGTACCGGGTAGGGCACGCTGTGCCCCGCCCGCTGCAGGGCGTACCAGAGCTGCTCCAGCAGGTCGCTGCGCACCGCGAAGCGGCTGCCGTCGGTGGCATCGAGGTGCCAGACCATCAGCTCATAGGCAATGGCGCTGTCTCCGTAGGCCGACACCCACACCTGCGGGGCCGGATCCGGCAGCACCCGTGGATGCTCCCGCAGCACCGAGAGCATCAGCTCCTTCGCCTGGGCGGGGGGAAGCGCGTAATCGAGGCCGACGCTGAAGCGGTTTCCCACCGGGTCCCGTTCGCGGTAGCGATGCAGGATCGCCTGGGCCACGGTGTCGTTGGGCACCACCACCCGGGCGCGCTCCAGTCCGATCAGGTGGGTGTTCATCAGGGTGAGGCCCACCACCGTGCCCTTGGCATCGCCCAGATCGATCCAGTCGCCCTCGCGGAAGGGGGGATCCAGCTGGAGGGTGATGCCGGCGAAGAGATCTTTGAGGGTTTCCTGCGCCGCCAGGCCGATCACGGCGGTGAGCACCGCCGAGGTGGTGATCACCCCCACCAGATTCACGCCGGCGTGCTGACGCAGCACCACCACAGTCACGGCGCCCGCGGCCGCCATCATCCCCAGATCCCGCAGGATCTTCGGGGTGGCGGGCCACCAGCCCAGAACCGGCGGCACCTCCAGCAGGGCCCAGCTGCCCAGCCGGATCAACCCGAAGAAGGCCGTGGCGGTGGCGAGTGCCTCCGGCCAGCGACCGAGGCCGCTGGCGGCCGGGGTGGCGGGCAGCAGGCACACCACCGCCTGGATGGCCAGGGCGGCCAGGGGGATCGGCAGGGGGACGCCAGGCAGCCGGGTCCGGCGGCGCAGCGTCACCGCAAACACGAGCAGCAGGATCGTCAGCCCGATCGTGAGCCCAAGGCGATCGAGGGCTGGCATGGCCATCCGGGAAGAGCTCAAGCATTCTGGGTGGAAGCTCCCGTCCCTGCCCAGCGACCGTGCATGACCCCGGAGTGATCTTCAACCTCTTTCTGATGCTCTCGATGGGGCACTTCGTGGGGGATTTCGCGATGCAGAGCGATCGCATGGCGGTGGAGAAGTGTCCCGGCTGTGAAGTGGTGCTCTCCTGGCGCTGGTGGCTCACGGCCCATGCTGCGATTCACGGCTTCCTGGTGGCCTGGCTCACGGGCATTCCCCTGCTGGGCCTAGCCGAATGGGGCATCCACATCCTCATCGACCTGGGGAAATGCCGCGGCTTCTATCGCCTCACCACCGATCAGGGTCTGCACATCCTCTGCAAATCCATCTGGGCGGTGCTCGCCATAACCCTCGGGCCTGGGTCAGGCTGGAGGGCAGTAGTTTGAAGGGATCCGCGATGGCAGCCCCGATCCGGTTGCGCTTGTTCCTGCCGGCCCTGCTGGCTCTCGGTGTGGCGGCCGCGCCGGCGGCCTGGGCCCAGGAGAACCTGCGCAACACCTTCCCCGGCCGGCGGGTGGGGGGAGGCACCCGCGGTGAGTGTTCGGCCCGCGTGGTGGCCAACCTCGTTCCCTCCACCAGCGTCTTTGCGCCCGGGGCCAGCCGCCGGATCGGCGTGCTGGAGGGTCCCACCGCCAACCCGCGGCCGCTGCGGCTTGCCTTCCGGCCCCTCAACAGCAGCGGCTCGGCCGACATGGCCCGCACCGCCACCAGCCTGCGGACGCTGCCAGCCTCCCCCGCCGGTGTGACCCTGGTCACCCTGCCCCTCCTGAAGGCTCCCACCGTCTGGGAGTCGTCGTTCGCCTGCGAGGAGGGCACCCCCGATCCCCAGGACCCGCTGGCCTTCGTGCAGTCAGAATCGCCGCCGGCCGTGAGCCTGCTGGTGGCCGACACCGACAGCACCCCCGAGGACAAGCCGCTGCAGGCGGCCCTGCAGCAGCTGGCTCAGGCCTGTGGGTCCACCGCGCCGCGGGAGCAGGTGGCCCGCCTGTTCGGCCTCACGGATGTGGTCACGGCCGAATGGCCGGCAGCGCTGCCGGTGCGCTGCCCCTGAGCTCCCAGATGTCGAGGGGCTCCTGGCGGCCCTTCACCTGCAGCGAGCCCCAGTGCTGCCACTCCAGGGCCCAGTCCTGGGGCAGCAGCGCCCGGGTGGCCGACGACACCAGCACCCGGCAGGTGTTGTCCTGCCGGGTCTTGTCGATGCTCTCGAGCCGGGAGGCGCAGTTCACCGTGTCGCCGATCACGGCGTATTCGAGCCGCTCGCTGCTGCCCATCGATCCGGCCAGCACCTCGCCGGAGTGGATGCCGATCCGCAGCCGCATCGCCGGGGCCCCCTCCGCGGCCAGGGTCTGGTTGAGCCCCTCCAGGGCCTGCTGGATCTCCAGGGCGGTCTCGATCGCGGCGCGGGCGTCCGCCTCGGCGCTCTCGCTCAGGGGGGCGCCGAACACGGCCAGAAAGCCATCGCCGGTGAACTTGTTCACCATGCCCCCCCGCCGGGTGATCGCCGGCACGCAGTAGGCCATGCCGCGGTTCAGCCAGGTGAGCAGGTCGGCCGGCGACAGCCGCTCCGACACCGTGGTGAAGTTGCAGGTGTCCGAGAACAGGATCGTGACCGGCAGCTGCCGGCCCTCGAACCGCCCGTCGCTGAGCAGCTCCTCCCGTTGCTCCCACAGCTGCCGCGCCACGGCGGGGGAGGTGGTCTGGCCCAGGAGCCGCTGGATCTGCTGGCGCTGTTCCTGGCTGGCGGCACCGCGCCGCAGCCAGCCGGCCGCCGCCATCAGCACCAGGGCCGCCAGGGGTGCGACGGCCCCCACCCAGAGGTTCTGCAGCAGGAGCAGGCCCAGCCCCCCGGCCAGCGCGAGTCCCACCAGGGCCGTGACCAGCACGCTGCGCCGCAGGTTGGCGAAGGATTCCCCCAGGGCCACCCCCAGCAGCACCGCCACCAGCTCCAGCAGGTGGTCGAGGCTGGCGGAGGAGGGGGTCACCCGGTGGCTGAAGTCGCCCCGCTGCCGCTCCAGCAGGGCCGCCACCCGCAGGGCGTGGATCTCCACCCCCGGCATCAGCAGTTGCTTGGCGCCGGCGCTGAAGCGGGTCTGGGGGATCGGAAAGAGGTCCCGCAGGGAGGGGGCCGTGCTGCCGATCAGCACGATGTGGGCGCGGATCTGGTCGATCGGCACGCGACCGGCCAGCAGGGCCCGCAGCGACCAGATCGGAAAGCTGCCGGGCTGCCGGAAGCTCAGCATCTGCTGGTAGCCGGCGGCGTCGAGGTCGCGGTAGCCGCCGGAGCCGGGCTCCAGCCAGGGACCGGGATCGCGGCCCTGCTCGAGCGTCTGCCGCAGGGAGGGATCGCCCCTGGCCACCTCCACCAGCCGCAGCGGCAGCGCCACGGTGGCTTCGTCCTGGCCGGCCACGTGCACCAGGTCGCGCCGCATCACTCCGTCGGCGTCCACCACCAGATCGTTGAAGCCGAGCTGCCTGGCCGGGGCCCCGGGCACGGGCTCGATCCCCTCGGCCACGTTGAAGATCGTGACCAGGCGCGGTTCGCTGCGCACCAGCCGCCGCAGGCAGTTCTGATTCGGGCCGATGCCCTTGTCGCGGTAGAGATCCAGCCCGATCGCCAGGGCGCCTTCCTGGGCCAGCCGTTCGATGCCGCGGCAGAGAAGCCCGTCGTCGATCGGCCAGCCGAACGCCTGGATGTCGTCCTCGTCCAGTCCGATCAGGGTGATCGGCTGCTCCCTGCCGGACGGGGCCGGCCGGTGGGTGGTGATCAGGTCGTAGACGAGCAGGTCGAGGGACTCGGCCAGGCGGCTCTGCTGCAGCCCCAGCAGCAGCAGGGCGGCGCCGCCGTAGGGGGCGGCGCGCTTCAGCAGGGCCACCGCCTGGCTCCGCAGCCGTTCACTGTCCGGCAGGAGGAGGCGGAGGCCGGCCATGGCGCGGAGCTCCTTGGGGCAGGGATGGGCCGATTCTGGACCGCTCCGGCGGCGCCGGCATCCGCGTTGGCGCCATGGGCTGCCTGATCGGGCCGGCCTCCATACAGTGGGACCGGCCGATCGGTTCCTGCCGTTCCCGATGACCAGCACTCCGCTGTCCCAGGAGCCCCCGGCTTCGGCTCACTCCACGGTCCCGGGCCAGACCTCGGATCACGCCCTGGTGGAGATCCTCTCCATCGCCACGGCCCTGAGCAGCGCCAGTGATCTGCGCAGCCTGCTGCATCTGATCCTCTCGAAATCGAGGATGCTCACCAACAGCGATGCCGGCAGCATCTTTCTGGTGGAGCGTCCCGATCGCCGCCGCGACCCCCACGGAACCGACGAGCTCTGGTTCGCGGTGTCCCAGAACGCGACCCTGCTGGCTCGCGCCCATGCGGCCGGCACGCCGGACGCGTTTGAAGAGAAGATGATGGATATCCGTTTCCCGCTCACGCCGGAACGGCTGGTGGGGTGGACGGCCCTGGCGGGGGAAGTGCTCAATCTCCCGGACGTCTATCAGCTGGCCCCGGATCTTCCCTATCACTTTGATCCCACCGTCGACCACGAACTCGGCTATCGGGCCGTATCGGTGCTCTGCGTGCCGATGCGCTCCACCAGCGGCCAGATCGTGGGGGTGATGCAGCTCATCAACCGCAAACACGACGCCGGGGCCCTGATCGATCCCGAGACGGCCGTGGCGGTGACGCGGCCCTTTGATGAGTTCGACCAGAGGCTGATCGAGGCCCTGGCCAGCCAGGCGGCGGTGTGTGTGGAGCGCACCCGGCTGCTGGAGGCCCAGCAGCAGTTGATCGATTCGATGATCACCCTGCTGGCGGGGGCGATCGACGCCAAGAGCCGCCACACCGGTGGCCATTGCGCCCGGGTGCCGGAACTGGCCTTCCTGCTGGCCCGCGCCGCCGACGCCGAGGAGGAGGGCCCCCTCGCGGAGTTCCGCTTCCGCACGCCCGATGAATGGCGTGAATTCCGCATCGGCGCCTGGCTGCACGACTGCGGCAAGGTCACCACGCCGGAGTATGTGGTGGACAAGGCCACCAAGCTGGAGACCAACTACAACCGCATCCACGAGATCCGCACCCGCTTCGAGGTGCTGCTGCGGGATGCCCAGATTGCCCGGCTGGAGAGCCTGCTCGCCGGGGAGGATCCGCAGGCGGCGGATCAGCGGTTCGAGGCGTGCCGCGCCGCCCTGCAGGAGGAGTTCGCCTTCCTGGCCACCAGCAACCTCGGTGGCGAATTCTTTGCGCCGGAGAAGGTGGAACGCCTGCGCCAGATCGCCCAGCGCACCTGGCTGCGCCATTTCGATGATCGGCTGGGCTTTTCCTGGGAGGAATTGCAGCGGCGCTGCGCCGAGGGGGGCGAGGAAACCTTGCCGGTGGTGGAGCCGCTGCTGGCCGACAAGCCCTGGCATGTGATCCCGCGCCTGCCGGAAGACCGGCCGGATCCAAAAAACGGTTTCCGCATGGAGGTGCCGGAGCATCTCTACAACCGGGGCGAGATCTACAACCTCTCCGTGTCGCGCGGAACGCTCACGGAAGAGGAGCGCTACAAGATCAATGAGCACATCGTGCAAACGATCATCATGCTGGAGAGCATGCCCTTCCCGGAGAATCTCTCCCGCGTTGGCGAATATGCCGGTGCCCACCACGAAACCCTCGACGGCCGCGGCTATCCCCGCCGCCTGACGGAAGAGCAGCTCTCGGTGCCTTCGCGCATCATGGCGATCGCCGACATCTTCGAGGCCCTCACGGCGGCGGACCGCCCCTACAAGAAGGCCAAGACCCTCTCGGAATCAGTGGAGATCCTGGCGGGATTCCGGGATCGCAGACATATCGATCCCGACCTCTTCGCCCTGTTCCTGCGCAGTGGCGTGTACCGCGAGTATGCAGAGCGGTTCCTGGCTCCGGAGCAGATCGATCCCGTGTCGATCGAGAGGTTCCTCTGATTCCCCCCGGCGAGCCTCAGGAAAGCCCGCCCCGCCCTGACGCGGCCCCCCTGGCCGAACGGGCCCTGGAGGCTCTCCGCCAGGGGAAGGCCGCGGCGGCCCGCACCCTGCTGGAGGAGGCCCTGCGGCTGGCTCCCGCGGATCCGGCCCTGCGCCACAACCTGGCCGAGGTGCTCCGCTGCCAGGGGGAGGCGGCGGCGGCCGAGCGGGTGTTCCAGGAGCTGCTGGCGGAGCATCCGGGCTTCCTGCCGGCCTACGGCTCCTTGCTGGCCCTGCTGGAGCACCGCCGGCCGGACCCGGATCAGCCCAATCCGCGGCCGGTGTTGCTCAACAACTACGGCAATGCATTGCAGGCGGCCGGGCGGCTGGCTGAGGCCGAGGCGGCCTATCGCCGGGCCCTGGCGCTGCGGCCCTCCTATGCCCATCCCTGGGCGAACCTCTCCTATGTGCTGCGGCTCCAGGGGCGCCTGGCGGAGGCCGAGCTCACGGCCCGCCGGGCCCTGGTGCTGCAGGAAGGCCATGCCGGTGCCCTGGTGAACCTCGGCTGTGCCCTCACCGAGCTGCAGTGCGAGCAGGAGGCGGCGGAATGCTTCCGCCGGGCCCTGGTGCTGAGCCCAGGCCACGCCGAGGCGCGCCACAACCTCGGCAGCGGCCAGTTGCTGTCGTTGCTCAGCCGGGCGGACCTCGCCGAGGAGGAGCTGCTGGCGCGGCACTGCGCCTGGGGGGAGGCCCTGGTGGCCGGGGTGCCGCCCCTCCCGCTTCCCCCGGCCCGGGGCGGGCTGCCGCGGGTGGCCTTCCTCTCCAGTGACCTGCGCCGCCATGCGGTGACCCTGTTCCTGGAGCCCCTGCTGGAGCACCTCGATCGCGGCCGCGTTGAGGTGGTCTGCTACGCCAGCCAGCCTGAAGCCGGGGATGCCGTGGCGGAGCGGCTGCAGGCCCTGCCGCTCACCTGGACGCCCTGCCTCTCGCTCACCGATGCGGACCTGGCCGCCCGGATCCACGCCGACGCCATCGACCTGCTGATCGATCTCAACGGCCACACCCGCGGCATGCGGCTGGCGGCCCTGGCCGGCCATCCGGCCCGCCGGCAGGCCTCCTGGCTCGGCTACCCCTTCCTCACCGGCCTTCCCAGCCTCGATTACCGCATCAGCGATGCCTGGGTGGATCCGCAGGACACGCCCCCACCGGAGCGGCCCATGCGGATGGACCGCTGCCAGTTCGTGTTCCGCCCGCCGCCGGAGGCGCCGGCGGTGGCCCCGCTGCCGGCCCTCTCCCGCGGGGCGATCACCTTCGGCTCACTCAACAACATCCTCAAGCTCAACCCCGCCGTGGTGGCGCTCTGGAGCCGCCTGCTGCAGGCCTGCGAGGGCAGCCGGCTGCTGCTGCAGTACGGCCAGCTCACGGAGGCCTACTGGCGCGGGCGCGTGCATGGGCTGTTTGCGGCCCATGGGGTGGGCCCCGAGCGGCTGCTGCTGCGCCCGCCCCTGCCCGGCGGTGCCCACCTCGCTGCGTACAGCGAGATCGACATCGCCCTCGATCCCTTCCCCTACAACGGCCTCACCACCACCTGCGAGGCCCTCTGGATGGGCGTGCCGGTGGTGACCCTGCGGGGACGCAGCCGCCAGGGGCGCGGCGGCACCAGCCTGCTGGCGGCCCTGGGCCGCCGGGACTGGATCGCCGCCGAGGAGGATCACTACCTGGTAAACGCCCTGCAGCTGGCGGCCGATCCGGTGGCGCTGGCTGCCGAGCGCCTCGCCCTGCGGGAGCGGATGGAGCGCTCGCCGCTGCGGCAGGAGAGTGAGCATGCCCGCTCCTTCGAGCGCTGCGTGGATCAGATCCTCGCCTTGCCGCCGCCGGTGCCCTCTGGCTGAAGGGTGCCGTCCAGGGCGGTGGTGGCCCGCAGGGCCAGGCGATAGAGGGCCTCGGGGAGGGGCTGCACGGGG
This sequence comes from Synechococcus sp., assembly GCA_046081905.1. Taxonomy (GTDB): domain Bacteria; phylum Cyanobacteriota; class Cyanobacteriia; order PCC-6307; family Cyanobiaceae; genus CBW1002. The sequence continues at coordinate 39,553 of JBJTWS010000082.1, forward strand.
GCGTTGGGATGGTGGTCCCCGCTCAGAACATCGGTGCCTTCGAGCCAGGTGAGGGCGGGGCGGAGCGCCTCCCGGAAGTGGGGCTCGATCGCCACACGCACCCCCGCGGGCATCGCTTCGGCCCCCTCCCCGAGAACGGGATCGTGGGAGTGGCGCTGCCAGAAGGTCTCCAGCAGGCCCAGGGCGTCGAGCTGGCTGAGCATCTGGCTCTGCCAGCCGTACCCGGGGGCTTGCCGTCGGCGCTGTGGCGCCGGCCCATGGCGCTCTTGCGCCGCAGCTTCTGGAGGCCGGTGAAGGGCAGATGCATCCCGCGGAGATAGTCGCGGTGCAGGGCCAGGGTCTGCTCCGGGCAGCGGGGGAGAAGTTCATGGCAGCCCGCCCGCAGCCAGGCGCGGGGTCCCGGGCGGAAGATCACCTTGCGGCCGAAAGGGAGCTGGAAGTAGTTCAGCCGTCCCTGCTGGATGGCCAGCACGCTGCGGCTGGCCTGGAGGGGTTCGGCACGATCCGGCAGCGCCCTGGCGCCGATGCGGCCGTAGTCCGCCAGGCGGGTCTCGTCGAAATCGCGGGGGGCCACCCAGTTCTCCAGGGGATAGGACAGGCACTGGATGGCGGGGGGAATGCCGGCCAGGAGCGGGCGCAACCCCGAGGGGGCCCACAGGAATTCATCGGCATCGAGGGAGTAGATCCAGCCGGGCTCCGAGGCCTGGGCGATCTCCACAAGGGCATTGCGGAAGGCTTCCTCGTGGAAGGCGGGCTCCCCCAGTTCGTAGAGGTGCAGCCGTTCCCCCAGCGGCGAATTCCTGAGGCGTGCGAGGCCCGCCGCGGTGCCGTCCTGGCTGCCGTGATCGAGCACATAGAGATCATCGGCGTGGTGCAGCAGGCAGTGCACGATGGCCACGGCAGCCAGGGGCCATTCGTTCCGGATGTTCAGCAGCGCCGTGATCCGCACGGCCTCAGCCCGGCCGGAGGGCATCAGCCCTGCAGGTAGGTGGTCTGGCGGAGGCTGGTTTCGAGGTGATCCATCAGACGGCGCACCTCGCTGATGCGCAGGTCGCCGCGGCCGATCGCCGCCTCGCTGGCCACCCGCAGCCGCTCCAGCAGCAGCTCCGGATCGTGCTCCATGGCCTCCAGCACCTCGGCGTTGGTGTTGCCCCGCACCACGTGATCCACCCGGTAGCCGCCGCCGGCACCTAGGCGGATGTGCACCGCATCGGTGCTGCCGAAGAGGTTGTGCAGGTTCCCCATCACCTCCTGGTAGGCCCCCGCCAGGAAGAGGCCGATCCAGTAGGGCTCGTCGTCGCGGAGCTCGTGGAGTTCCAGCAGCGGCTTCACCTGGCCCCGGTCGATGAAGCGGGCCAGTTTGCCGTCGGAGTCGCAGGTGAGGTCGGCGAAGCTGCCCAGCCGCTCGGGCCGTTCGTCGAGGCGGTGGATCGGCATCACCGGGAAGAGCTGATCGATCGCCCAGGTGTCCGGCGCGGAGCGGAACACCGAGAGGTTGGCGTAGTAAGTGCTGGCAAGAGCCGCCCGCAGGGCACGCAGGTCTTCCGGGATGGGCCCGTCGGCCGGCAGCTGCCGGGCGATGGTCTCGGCGCAGGCCCAGCTGAGCTGCTCGGCCCGGGCCCGCTCCGGCAGGCTCAGGTAGCCGAGCCGGAAGGCGGCCAGGGCATCGGCGCGGAACTTGATCGCGTCGTTCCAGGCCTCCTGCAGCCGCTCCAGCGGGGGAACGTCTTCGCCGCCGCTGCTTGCGTTCTGCTGGTCCGTGATGCCGGCCAGGGTGTCGCGCAGGTTGCG
>JBJTWS010000083.1:0-2544 GCA_046081905.1 Synechococcus sp.
TTCCCGCTTGACCTGGCCGCCGCTGAAGCCACCCCCGTGGCCCTGACGGCTCCTGCGATCGGCTGAAGCTGAGGGTTCTTCCTAAGCTGCTTCTTCTGAACCCGGGCCCCCTCGCAGGAGGGGGCTTTTTTTGTGCGGACCTTCCCTCAACGCTGCGGCTCTCCACGGCGCCTCTGCGCCGGTTCACTCCGCGGGGCCATCGCCGGCATTTCGCTTTGCCCGGGCGGGAGGCAGCGGTGACGCCGGGAGGAGGGGCCGTTCGTACATTCCGATCGAGCGAACGGCCCTTCCTCCCCCGGCTCTGCCGCACCCATGCACCAGGCTCTGGCACAGGTCCGCGTCCCGTGGCGGCGCCACCCCTTGCGCTCCACCCCGCTGGTACTGATCGCCGGGCTCCTGGTGGGACTGCTCACCTGGGGCAGCCTCGGGTTGCTGCTCTCCCCTCCGGCCCCGGCCGCCACGGCCCCGGCCCCAGGCAGCACCCTGCCGGAGGGCTGCAGCACCGAACCCAGCTGGGTGACCCTGGAGGGGAAGCAGGTGATGGAGCTGCGGCGCGCCATCGGCGCCCAGGACGTGAAGCAGATCGCACGCCGGGGGGACGTCCTGCTGCGCCAGGTGGCGGAGGATCCAACGATCCGCCCCCAGCAGTACGTGGTGCTGGAGGACCCCCCCTACTCCCTGGTGGGGCTGGAGAGCCGCTCCAACGCAGGCCTGGAGCGGCTCCTGGCCGTGGACGACCGCATGGCCGCCTGCTTCGGCCTGACCCGCCAGCAGCTGGCCAACCGCTACCGCGACGAACTCCGCTCGGCCGTGGTCGCCTACCGCAACAGCCACAGCCTCAGCAGCTGGCTGCAGGGCACGGCCCTGGCCCTGCTGGTGCTCGGGATCTACGTGCTCTGGCTCCGGGGCCAATCCGCCCTGCACCGGCGCCTGCGGGCCACCATCCAGGGTCGGGATCCCAGCCAGCTCAGCGGCGTGATGCTGGGGGGCAACACCCTGCTCGATGCCGCCCAGATCACCCGCCTCCTGCAGACCACCCTGCAGGCGGTCCACTGGAGTGTGCTGCTGCTGATCAGCTACCTGCTGATTCCGTTGCTGCTCGGCTTCTTTCCCCCCACCACCGTGATCGCGGCGGGCCTGCGGGCACAGATCCTCAGCGTGGTGAGCGGAGCCTTCGGCGGCCTGGTGAACGCCATCCCGAACCTGCTCACGATCCTGGTGATCCTGGCGATCACGGTGGCGGTGATGCGCTTCAGCCGGATGTGCTTTGCGGCCCTGGCGCAGGGGCGGATCCGCTTCGCCTGGTTCTATCCGGAATGGGCTGAGCCCACCTCCCGGATCGCCTCGGTGCTGATCCTGGCGGCCGGGCTGGTGATCAGCTTCCCCTACGTGCCCGGCTCCGGCAGCAAGGTGTTCCAGGGGGCGGGTCTGTTCGTGGGCGTGCTGGCGGCCCTGGGCTCCAGTTCGGTGGCCACCAACGTGATCAGCGGCCTGATGCTGATCTACACCCGGGCCTTCACCGAAGGGGATCGGGTGATGATCGAGGGCGTGGTGGGCGTGGTGCAGGAGCGGGCCCTGCTGGTGACGCGGCTGCGCACCCCCCGCAACGAGCTGGTGAGCATCCCCAATGCCACCGTGATCGGCGCCTCGGTGATCAACTACAGCTTCGCCCGGCGGGAGATCCGCGAGCCGGTGGCCCTCTCCACCACGATCACCATCGGCTACGACGTGCCCTGGCGCAAGGTGCATGAACTCATGCTGGCGGCCGCCCGCAGCGTTCCGGCGATCACCGGGGAGCGCGAACCGTTCGTGCTGCAGACCTCCCTCAACGACTTCCACATCAGCTACGAGCTCACCGCCTACGTGAAGGACGTGGGCCAGTACCGCGAGGCGCTCTCCGCGGTGCTGGCGGCGCTGCAGGACCAGTTCGCCGCCGCCGACGTGGAAATCCTCTCGCCCGGGTACCACGCCATCCGCAACGGCAACCGCAGCACCGTGCCCCCACCGCCGGCCTGACGTCCGCGGCCTGAAACCACCGGCCCCCTGGGAGCCCAGCGGCGTCCCCTACGCTCGCGTCAACGTGACGCAGCCATGGGCAGCAGCTTCGGCGATCTATTCCGCATCAGCACCTTCGGGGAATCCCACGGCGGTGGCGTGGGCGTGATCGTGGACGGCTGCCCGCCGCGGCTGGCACTGGATCTGGAGGCCATCCAGGCCGAGTTGGATCGCCGCAAGCCGGGACAGAGCAAGATCACCACGCCGCGCAAGGAAGACGACAGAGTCGAAATCCTCAGCGGCCTGCTTGATGGGGAGACCCTGGGCACCCCGATCGCGATGGTGGTGCGCAACAAGGACCAGCGCCCGCAGGATTACCGCGAGATGGAGGTGGCCTTCCGCCCCTCCCATGCCGATGCCACCTACCAGGTCAATTACGGCATCCAGGCCCGCAGCGGCGGCGGCCTGGCCTCCGCCCGCGAAACCATCGGCCGGGTGGCGGCCGGGGCGATCGCCAAGCAGCTGCTCGCCAAGGCCGGCGGCACCGAG
>JBJTWS010000084.1:0-2585 GCA_046081905.1 Synechococcus sp.
GGGCCTGAGCACCAGCTGGATCGCTTCCCCCAGCAGCGGCTGCAGCAACAGGCCGATGCCGCCGGGGCCGTAGTCCGCCCCGAAGTGCTGCACCTGGCAGCCGGCGAACTGGGCCCGCCCTCCTGATGGCAGTCCGCCCTGCGGCTGGAGCAGGGCCAGGTCCCCCAGCCACATCACCCCCTGGCAAGGGGCTTGCACCGTGCCCAGCAGCGTTGGGTCCCAGGGCAGCGGCGCCTCGTCTCGGAAACCCGGGGTGGCCCAATCGAGCTCGGCGGTCAGCCAGTCGAAGGTGTTGCTGGTGCTCACCGGCAGGATCGCCGCGCGGCAGAGATAGCCCCGCAGGAGCACATCGCCCGGGTCGGTGAGGGCGGTGTCGTTGTAGCCGCTGACGATGCCGCTCTGCTCGAGGAAGCAGTCGATCACGTGCCGACGAATCGGCAATGGGTTGCGGCTTACGGGCCGGTCCACCTCAAAGAGGCAGAGGCGGGCATTGGCGTAGGGCTGCAGCGCTAGCCACAGGGGCGAGGTCCCTGGGGCAGTAGCTGAGGGCTGGGCCACCTGGCTGTGGATCGTTGGCGCAGCGGCAGGCAGAGAGACCAGCTGGCCCCACAGCGGCGCACCCCGCAGGGGATTGAGGCCCTGGTTCAGCGGCGAGAGGGGCTGCTCCATCGCTCAGCCCCGCACCAGCGATCCCCGGAACGGGTCCGGGTTGCACTGGCGCCAGTTCTGCAGCCGCGGCAGTAGCAGCGCCAGCTGGCCGATGTGCTGGCTGCGCTGTTTCCCCAGCACCACCGCCGGCGAGGGGCCCGCGGGGTCCCACTCGCTCTCGGTTTCCTCCAGCAGCAGCTCGGTGGCGTACTCCACCACCGCCAACTTGCTCAGCGGCAGCGGGTTGGGCACGACGCCGCCGGCCACGCCCTTGCGCCGACTCCGCACCGGGCTGTTCACCTCCGCCGGCGTCAGTGCGGCCAGCTGCTGATTCAGCGCCGCGATCGCATCGAGGTGGCCCTGGGCCGTGCATACCCCTGTTGGGTAGTGGGTCTGCAGCTGGGCCATCTCCCGGTTCAGGGCCGCCAGGGCAGCACTGGTGACCGGGATGGAGAGGGCGATGCGCAGGGCCTCGGCGTCACCAGGGCGCCAGGTGCAGGTGGGTGGAGAGGACTGGATCATGCCCTCCCTTGCCAGCTCACTCAACCGCCACTGTCCCCGTTGGGCTGGCCCAGCCCCAGCTGCTGGCGCAGCTCGGCGCCGTCGATCACCCCCCGTTCATGCAGCACCAGCCACTCCTGCACCGAGGGCTGGGGTTTACGCGGCGGTTGCGGTGGCACCAGCGGACAGACCTCCACGCTGCAGGCCGGCGTCTCGGAGAGCTTCTCGCCGGTCAGGCGGGTCCACTGGCGCAGCAAGGTGCTGAGCATTGAGCTCTTCTGGCCTGCCAGCGACTGCAGCACCGCAAAGCTCTGGCCGGCAGTCAGGGAAATCTCCAGCTCGGTGCGGGCGGGCCCATGGCCACCGGCTGGGATCAGGGCATCGCGGCGCATGGCTTCTTCCAGCTGCTGCAGATAGGCCCGGTGTTCCGCCAGCGAACGTGCCTCGATCTCGACCCACTGGAACTTGGCGCCCTCGGGCAGGTCCATGAAGGAGGAGGTCGAGAGCACCAGGCGCTGGGGGCGCTGGCCTTCTGCGCCGCTGCCAGCAGCAGAGGCAAGGGCGCCATCACTGCGGCGGAAGCCGTAGGCATCCACCAGGCCAGTGCGCACGCCCACCGGCAGGGCGGTGCGGGAGAGGAGGTCCTCGTAGTCGCTGCGGCAGCGGTAGTGGTTGAGGTACTGGTGCGCCAGACCCAGGAGGGGCAGATCGCCTTCGCCAAAGGCGGTGCCATCCACCGAGTACCAGAGGGCCGGCAGGTCAAAGCGCTGGGGCATCCGCTCCGGCTCGCCCACCGGCACCACGTCGTAGCCATCCACGGCGCCGGGGTTGGGGTTGGCCTGCCAGCTGCGCAGCACCAGGCCGTCATCGGTGACCGAGAGGCTCCGATATAGCCAGGCCTGCGGATCTGGCACCAGGCCGCCATGGGCGTCGATCACCACTGTGGGCACGGCTGCATTGCCACCGGCGAACCGGGGCGGCAGGGCCTGGCGGCGCGGTTCCCGCCAGACGATCTCTACCGGGCCCGACGCTGGAGCGGTGGTGGATGTTTCGGTGGGCAGGCGCCAGTTGAGCAGGTCGCCGCGGGGCACCAGCTGCAGGCGCGGCAGGGAGAGGCGGTCACCCTTGGCGAGGGCCTCAAGACGGTCCCCCTCTGAGGGCCAGCGGTGCTGGGGCGGCAGCTGCAGGATCAGGCAGCCACCATCGCGCAGGGTGAGCAGGTCGGCCAGGAAGAGGAACACCCCCAGGTCGGTGCCCTGGCCATCGACATCAGTGGCGACCCGGTTCAGGGAGTCAGGCAGTTCCTGCCAGGCCAGCCGCGACAGCATCCCCGCGTAGGTGCGCAGGGCATCGCGGTAGAAGCCTGTGGGCCGGGCGGCTTCCAGGCGCTTGAGGTAGCAGGTCTCTGGTTCCTCGATGCCGCGGGGCAGATACAC
>JBJTWS010000085.1:0-6225 GCA_046081905.1 Synechococcus sp.
GCAGGACGGCAACACCGACCTGGCCGCCATCGCCAAGGCGATTGAAGAGGCCAAGGCCGTCACCGATCGCCCGTCGATGATCAAGGTGACCACCACCATCGGCTACGGCTCCCCCAACAAAGCCAACACCGCCGGTGTGCATGGTGCCGCCCTGGGTGCCGATGAGGCCGCCCTCACCCGCCAGAACCTGGGCTGGGAGTACGGCGAATTCGAAGTGCCCCAGGAGTCGTACGACCAGTGGCGTCAGGCGATCGAGCGTGGAGCCGCCGCCGAGGCCGCCTGGAACGCCACCCTGGCTGTGTACCGCATCAAATACCCCACCGAAGCAGCCCAGTTCGAGCGTCAGCTGCGCGGTGAACTGCCCCAAGGCTGGGATGCAGGCCTGCCGGCCTACACCGCCGACGACAAGGGCCTGGCCACCCGTCAGCACAGCTACAACTGCATGAACGCGATCGGCCCCAACCTGCCGGAACTGATCGGCGGCTCCGCCGACCTCACCCACTCCAACCTCACCGACATCAAGGGTGAGAAGGGCTTCCAGAAGGGCGCCGAGGCGAACCGCTACCTGCACTTCGGTGTGCGCGAGCACGCCATGGCCTCGATCCTGAACGGCCTCGCGTACCACGGCAGCGGCCTGGTGCCCTACGGCGGCACCTTCGCCGTGTTTGCCGGCTACATGGTGGGCGCCATGCGCCTCTCGGCCCTGAGCGAGCTGGGTGTGATCTACGTGCTGACGCACGATTCGATCGGCCTCGGCGAAGACGGCCCCACCCACCAGCCGATCGAAACCCTGGCCAGCCTGCGCTCGATCCCCAACATGCTGGTGATCCGCCCCGGCGACGGCAACGAAACCAGCGGCGCCTACAAGGTGGCCGTGGCCAACCGCCACCGCCCCACCGTGCTGTTCCTCAGCCGCCAAGCGATGGCCAACCAGGCCAACTCCAACGCCGATCACGTGGCCAAGGGTGGTTACATCCTGGAAGACAGCAATGGTGCCCCCGACCTGATCCTGATCGGCACCGGCACCGAGCTCGAGCTCTGCACCAAGGCCGCCGCCCAGCTGCGCGCTGAAGGCAAGAACGTGCGCGTGGTGTCCATGCCCTGCGTGGAGCTGTTCGAAGAGCAGGATGCCGCCTACCGCGAGAGCGTGCTGCCCGCCGCCTGCCGCAAGCGCCTGGTGGTGGAAGCCTCCAGCAGCTTCGGCTGGCACAAGTACACCGGCTTCGAAGGCGACACCGTCTCGATCGACCGCTTCGGCGCCTCCGCCCCCGGCCCCCTGCTGATGGACAAGTTCGGCTTCACCGTGGAGAACGTGGTGGCCAAGGCCAAGGCTCTGGGTTGATCCACCGGCCTGGCATCAAGCCAATCTGTTGCTTCTGGCCCCGCCGCAAGGCGGGGCTTTTTTGTGGCACTGGGGGTCAAATAATGCTTGCGTTAACAACAGCGCTAACGCTTGCCATCACCTGCAGCAGAGAGCTTAAGTGAACGCACCCCCATGGGTATTGGTGAACACGACGTGGCGGGCTAGATGGATGGCCATGTTAGGCAAGCCCATGAAGACATCGAGACTCATTTGCCAATCACACTCGCCCATATCGCGAAGCCACCACTAGCAAGACGTCTAGGCGAGATCCCAAGGACTCTTAATTCTCTACCAGGGGACAAAACTGTCTTGACATTGCCTTGCAAAGTTGTCCCCTGCTCCCGAAGTGCAACAAACGTAGTCAATGTTGCAGTGGCAACTCCTGCAGGCACAGTCATAGCAGTTGTTGTCCTCTCCTTAATTTGAGCCCCTGGGTTCGTTGCAGCCGCCGTCCCGAGATAAATCCATCCATCTATCGACTGGCCTGTCTTGGTCGAAAGAACCGCCGCCGCCTTGATTTCAGGTGTAGGACTAACTGGAGAATCCTTCTTGGCCAATTCAGAATAGGATTTATTCGTCCCCCCGCCGGATCCAGTTGCATTTGCCTCGGCAGTGGCAGCATCGACCTGCTGCGCCGCGATAGCACTGAAGACCTTATTGAGCCGCCTCGCTAGAATCGGAGTTGACTGACTGTCGGTTCGAATAATGTAGGATATTGCGTCTCGCAACTCTCTCTTATCACTTAGCACGGCTATCCTGGCCAGATCCTCCTTGTCGTCATCGGAGAATGCACGTACATATAGCGCACCGAGCACAACTTTTGCCCTTGCTGGATTACCCCCGGCAATAACTGGCTCTGATTGGAGGATCTTGTCTGAGATATCCTGTGATCTCTTTACTTCTTCAAGCTTGTCGGCCGTCTGCCGATTGAGGTAGAAGCTCCATCCGGCCTGTAAAGCCTGGAGAAGTCCCACCACAAAGACAAGAACAATCTCCAGCCTCTTTGTCGTGAATTCACGTGAGTCCATCTAGGCGTCTTAGGGTATGTTCTCATGATCAATATTAGCTGGAGGCGAGCTTTCGTCAACTTAGGATGCTCTCGTGAGGCTTAAGGTCCTCTGTCAGAGTTGAGTTCCATAGAGGGCGTTCTGAAGGCGTGCCTAACGCTCATCATCACCCGCCCGAAGTGTTTCTTGCACTAGGCAGACTCCCTCGGCGGGTCGGGTGAATGATGTTGTTGGGCAATCTCTGGACGGAATTACAGCGAGATCAAGGGCCCCAGCCGAAGCAGCCAGATCATGGGGCAGGGGGGCAGTGGGCATGATTGGTGCGGAAAATGCGTCGGGGCCGCCGCCCGACCACTAGAGCGAGTCTGGCGGCTGCTTGCACTCTCGTTGTTATCCCTTCCAACGACTCCGGCGGTGAAGGGCACTGGGAGTAGGGACAGCACGGATTCAGATCTTTAGTGGTGTAGTCATTGTCTAGTTTCAGCTGCTCCAGTGAGCGATGCAGCATTCCGGGCGACCTGCCCGGTCTGGGTGTTCAGCCTGCCGCAGGGGGCCTGGGCTGTGTGGCCGGCGCCTCACTCTGCTGGCTCATCTGCTGGTTCCAGAGGCTGTTCTCCGAACTGAGCAGAGATTCGCAGGCTGTCACCAGGCGGGGGAAGGCCGTGGTGGGGTCGTCGTAGGGGAGCGTGCCGGTGAGGAAGAGATATTTCTCGCGCTTGAGGGCTTCGGCCAGTCCGCGGTAGCGCAGCCAGTTTTCCTGATGGCGGTTCAGGGCCAGCAGGGAACCGGTCACGGCGATGCCACCACCCGCCAGAGCGATCGCCAGGGGCCCCCAGCCCCAGCGGGTGGTGAAGGGGCTGAAGATCGTGATGCCGGTGCCCAGTAGCACCTCCAGGATGCGCAGGCGCAGGAAGGTGCGTTTGTTGGCGCGGCTGACCTTGCTGAGCCAGGCCAGTTGCTGGTCGAGGCGGTCCTGCAGATAGGCGTCAGCGTCGAGCACTGCCATGGCGGGTTCAGGGTTGGCTGGATGAGAACGGGAAGGGCTGCAGCAGCGGCGCCAACACGGCAGCAGCGGCGGCAATCCGGCGTTGCTCGGCTGGCTGCCAGGTGATGGCGGCGGCGGGCTGGGCGCCGAGCGCCTGCTGGGCCGCCACCCGATCGGTGTGGCGATCCACCAACAGCACGGCGGAGCCCAGATGGCGGCTCGCTCCGATGCGCTGCAGTTCATGGGAGCAGCCGGCGTTGCGGCTGCTGAAACCGCGCAGATCCATCAGCACCGCATCGGAGCGGCTCAACAGGGCCTCGAGGGTGGGCTTCCAGCTGTTGGCGTAGCAGCAGAACTCATGCACCCGCCAGCGCCCGTCGTGATCGGGGTGCTCCTGGACTTGGGCCAGCTGGGTATGGAGCTGGTCGGCGCTGCTGATGTAGCGGTCCTGCAGGCGGCTCTCCACAAAGGCCACCAGCTCGTGGGGCTCGAGGGTGCGGGAGGCCAGGTCTGCGGCGGTGATCAGCAGCACGGGGCCGCACAACCGCCAGCGCTGCACCACATGGTCGAACAGCCAGGCCATCGGGCCCCCACGCCGGAACACCCGCAGCACCAGCAGGCACGGGGGCCGGAAGCCGGGCGGCGGCGGCGGCAGCCGGCCCGGCAGCCAGCGAAACAGCACCGGCACCCACAGCCAGGACAGCAGCGGCAGCAGGGGGGCCAGCCCGCCGCCGCCGGCGTTGAAGCCCGGCAGCAGCTCCAGGGTGAGCACCAGCAACCAGCTGGCGCCAAACAGATAGGAGAGATCGGAGAAGGCCTGGCGGCGGTAGAGACGCCCAAGCCATTGGGCGATTCTGTGGGCCGGCAGGCTGGCCCATAGCAAGGCCACCAGTGCCACCAGCAGGATCAATCCCACGGCTCCGGTGAGCGACATCACAAACCGGATCGAGGCTGAGCCTTGCTCCACCAGCGCGGCTAGGGCGTTGAAGGCCGCGATTACGGCCAGGCACAGCGGGGCCACCACAGGAAACAGATAGGGGGCAATGGCGCGCAGGCCCGGCACGCCGAACAGCAGCCCCAGCACCAGCACCGCCGGCAGGAGGTGCATCAGCACGAAGTCCAGGGAGTCGGCACGGAAGCCACCGGAGTTCAGAGCCAGCAGCAACACAAGGGCAGTGCCCCAGCCCAGCAGCACAGGCAACTGGCGCTGCAGCGACCAGCGCAGGATCACGGCCTGGAGCACCAGCCCCGGCGTGCACCACACCAGGCACACCAGCAGCAACCGCATGGGGGTGATGCCACCAAACTCCTGTTGATGCACCAGCAAATAGATCCAGGCCCCCGTGGTGCCGATCAGCACGCTGCCGAGCGCCAAGGCAAGCTCAAGCCGCCGCTGCCGCTGTCGCAGCGAACCGGGCAGGCGCACCGGCAGCTCTGGCGGCATCGCCGCCATGGCGGCAGGCTCCGGCATGGGCGCAACCGGGCTGTCGCTGTCGGATGGGGATGGGGCCAACCGCATCAGCTGCCGCACGGCGGCGCGGTAGCGCCAGGCAATCAGGGCCGACAGCGCCAGGGTGAGGGGCAGGGCGACCAGCAGCGTGGCCAACAACACGACGGCCATGGCTGATCGCTGCAGGCTGACATGAGTTCTATAGCCGAAACTACTGACAACCGCAAGCTGCTGTGCGGATTGAACCTATACCCGCTGGATGCCTCCAATTGATGCAGGACTGAGACTCTCCAAGGGTTGGAAATTGCCTGAGCGTGAACTCCCAAAAAGTACTGCGCTGCAGGGCCTGCATCTCTGGTTCAAACCACATCAACCAAACGAACCATGCCCAACGCTGCCATCACCTGGCCGCAATGTGTGTTCACCGAAGAATGCTAACTTGCGGTGGCGGCTCAGGTGAATGACGGTGTTAGAAAGTGGTAGGAGTATCTGCTCCCCGAAGCTGTTACACTCGCTGAACCACCATTCCCATTACCTTTGAGGAGGGTGTGTCGTTGCCTGTGAATAGCCGACCCGGTTTCAGCGAGTTTCTGCCCTCGGACAATCAGACTCCCTCGGTGCTGGAGGAAACCACCGGCAGGCCTGTGCAGATCGTGGAGGACCGACAGCTTGATGTGCTGGGCAATATCCGTAGCGCAGCTCCTGGTGGCCAGCGACCTACGACGCATCAAGAGCGGTGAGAACCAGGTGGCCGACTTCCTGATCTTGTTCAAGTGCCACATGGCCTTGCGCGATGACCCTGGGGTTGCCCCGGGCTCGCGGTAAGTTTTGAGCGACAGCTCGGCCGTGCGGAATGAGGTGATTCAATTGCTCAAGTAGCTACACAGTAAATTAACGGCTGCCCTTTTGCTTCGTAAAACAAGACGAGTGTAGCAAGGCATACAACTCGACGTGCCTCGCGAACCTTTTCAATGCATGCTATGATTGAAAGTTGATTCTTCATGCAAAAAATGAAGCTAGATCCAAAAGGGTTTGAGATTAATCTCACCACTTTCGTTGTTGGATATCATGACTATGCTAGCATCTTGTATGAACATGGTACTCCCCCTAGAAAAATCGTAACCATCAAATATTCTACCGAACCTACCAGATACGAAGACCTCTCTGCCATCGCGGGCCTGGATTACAAAGAAACCAAAGGATCTTTCAAAATCACCATAGGGGGTGCTTTGTCTAAGGAGATTCGAGTTCCGATACTATCCTCGACTGCTGATTTCTCCCAGAGATTCTCGAAAGATTTTCTTGTTAAATTTGCAGAAGATGTACATCGGACAAGTTATCAACGTATAACTCTAACTAATTTTCTGCGTACTCCGATCTCGAATTCTCTACCTGCAGGTGTTACTGGTCTTTTCCTTAT
>JBJTWS010000086.1:0-2611 GCA_046081905.1 Synechococcus sp.
CGCCTTTTTTGCCTTGATCGCTGTGGGCCTGGCCCAGTTGGCCGTGATGATGGCCCCGGACAGCCATGCGGTGCAGACCTTCGCCCGGCGCAGTTCATCGTTGGCCCTGCTGGCGAGCCTGTTGTTTGTGGTGCTGATCCCGCTGCAGGTACTGGCCACAGTGAAATCAGAGGCGGTCTTGCTCGATCCGAAATTTGCGCGCATCGAGTACACCCGCAACCAGCTTGAGCGCCTGCGTTCGCAGGTGGCCGGCGCCAGCAACGTGGCCGATCTTGATGCCGTGTTGAGCCTCAGCCAGGGTTTTCGACTGCCACCTGAGGCGATGGGCCAATCCCTGGAGCAGGTGCAGGCCACGCTGCTGGCCAACATCGATGCCGCCCGCCAGCAACTTCCCAACACCAAGCTTGAGCGCGCGGCCTGGCGATCCAATGCCCTGCAACGCAGTCTGCGGGTCTGCCTCACCGCCTTCCTCACCGCCATCGGGTTCGCCGCTCTTGGCCGCAGGCGCGGCAGTGATACCTCAGCAATCGATGAGCTCAGCAGCATGATCGCTGAGCTCCGGGGAGGGCTCGATCAGATGCTCACCGACCGCCGTGAAGAGGCCGAGGCTCGGCGTGCCTTCAGAGAGGAGATCCGGCTCAACGAAAATCTGCGTTGGAACCGTGAATGGCAGCAGGCCTTGGATCAGCAGTTGGCGCGGGCTCTTACTGATGAGGGCGAAGATGATGCTTTTAATACCACTGATTCTTCCGCCAGCACCACCGAATCTCATCCTGCACGCAGGCGTGGCAAGCATGCGTTATCCATGATCCATGATGAAGACTATTTCCATCGCATCGGCCCTCACGAAGACAAACCCATCAACGTTCCTCCTGATCAGCCCCCGTCATGACATCACCACATTCGAAGCATTGCAGACCATTTACATCCCTTCCGGCCAGGGCAGCAATATGCTAGGATAAGGGGCTCAGTGGTGGAGTGAATCCCTCTGAGCATCTGAATGTCTTGTTCGTCAGGCTTGCTCCGCCCATTGTCACCCTTTGACAATTCTCCCGCCGTGTCCCAAGGTCAACCCATTCACCCCGCCCGCCTCCGCGATGGAAGACCCATGCTAAGTTTTATTAAGTCAGGCTTCTTGGCGCGATGGGCTTGCCTCCTACTGCCAGCGATCCTCTCTCTGTCAGCGGGAAAAGCGCGGGCTGTGCCAACTAAAGTTACATTTACTGGCACGATTAATTCCTCAACATCGATAGCATTCAGAAACCAATATGGGTTGCCGTTGAACTCCGTGTTTTCAGTTGAATTCACCATTAATCCGAACTATAATTCTACTTCCTCAAACTGCGCGATCTATACGCCTCCGGATTCTCAGTTTCCAGCTTTTAGTCCTCAGTCAACGCTTCTTTATAACGATCAATCGGGTTGCAGTACACCGTTAATTCAGGGCATTAGTTTCACCCGATCCCAGGGTTCATTCTCCTCGGCTTCCGATAGCTCGATTACCGCTTACAACGCAGCCGATCCGAACTATCCGGGCGCTCTGAATCTTAGCTATAGTAGGGGGCAACTTGGCCCGTCTGGCAGCAGTACCGGCATTACGATTTGCAGGACTTCCGACAATTCAGGTTGCAATTCCTTGAGTGGCTGGCATATCCCTAACACTTACGAGTTCACTAATTTTGGGGTACCCTACATGTCCACCCCGACGCTCGACTCAGGCATTAGTCTCACGGACTTGATTCAATGGTATTATAGTTCATCATATTATCGCAACTATGCAATTAATAATAGTCCCCCTTCACAATTGTTCTTTACCTCCGGGCTCCAAATTAATTTTAATCTCACAAGTATGGACATCATCAACGGTGTGCCTGGACCTCTGCCCATTCTTGGAGGTGCCTCTGCCTTTGCCTGGAGTCGACGACTGCGTAGGCGTCTTGGCCGCAATTGAGCAACAACTACTGTAGCGTACCCACACTGGCCAAGTGCATTTGCAGATCTGTCTTCGTCGTTTGTGACAACACCAACCCACGGCCCGTGATCTCCTGGACGCGATCTGATCTGAGGGGGGTTGCATCTGCGTGATACCCCATCATGCAGCTCTCTGCATATCAAGCTGGCATCTGAGCGCTGCCCCTCCTACACTCCCATCAATTATTCACGGGTCGGACATTGGCACGCAAACAGGTGCATCTGCTGATGCCGGAGGCGCTGCATGAGCTGGTGAAGGCCCGCGCCGATGAGGCCGGCGTCAGCCTCACCGCCTATGTGCTCTCGGTGCTGGAGACCGATCTCAACGCCGAATCCCACAGCCGCACCACCCTCAACAGCCTCGCCCTGCGGGTGCGCTCCATTGAGGTGCATCTGGGTCTCGATTCCCGCCAGCCCGGTTTTCTGCGCGTCACGGGCGGTGATGGTCCAGCCGCCGACGAAGCACCTGCGCCGCCTGCCGACGACGACGACCACACCCCCAGGCGCCGGGCCAGCGATCAGTCGCGCTGATCCAGGGCTCGCCGCGCCAGCTCAGGCCGCGCCGCCGATCTCCAGGCGGATCGCCGCCGCCAGATCCAGGGGCGCCCCCGGCGATTCCTCGCCCCCCAGCCGGCTGGCC
>JBJTWS010000087.1:0-12733 GCA_046081905.1 Synechococcus sp.
GCATGAGCCTGGCGCTGCAACCGCTGCTGCTGCTCCTGCCGGCGTTGCTGCTGGTGGCCGGGGTGTTCCTCTGGCCGCTGCTGCGTTACGGCTGGCTGAGCCTGCAGGCCAGCTCGGTGCTCACCGGCCTGGTGGCGGTGCCCAACGGCGGCACCAACTGGCTGCGGCTGCTGGAGGACGGCCGCTTCTGGCAGGACGCCGCCCAGACCCTGCGCTTCGCCGGCGTGTCGCTTGCGCTGGAGCTGCTGCTGGGGCTGGCCCTGGCCCTGCTGCTGCACCGGCCCCTGCCACGCCGTGGCCTGGTGCGGGCGGTGGTGCTGCTGCCCTGGGCCCTGCCCACCACCGTGATGGCCCTGGGCTGGCGCTGGATCTTCAACGATCCGAACGGGCCGATCAACGGGCTGCTGCAGGCGGTGGGGCTGCCCGCGCTCCCCTTCCTGGCCTCCCCCCAGCTGGCCTGGATCACCACGGTGCTGGCGGATGTCTGGAAAACCACCCCCTTCGTGGCCCTGCTGCTGCTGGCCGGCCTGCAGACCATCCCCGCCGATCTCTACGAGGCCCTGGCCCTGGAGGGCGGTACTCCCCGGCAGGCCCTGGGACGGATCGCTCTGCCCCTGCTGCGCCCCTACCTGTTCCTGGCGGTGCTGTTCCGCTTGGCCCAGGCGCTGGGGGTGTTCGATCTGCTGGTGGTGCTCACCGGCGGCGGCCCGGCGGGCAGCACCGAGAGCCTGGCGGTGTACGCCTACCTCAACGCCATGCGCTTCCTCGATTTCGGCTACAGCGCCACCGTGATGCTGGGCATGTTCCTGCTGCTGCTGCTCTGCACCCTGGCCCTGGTGCTCTGGCGCCGGCTCGCCTCCACCTGAATCACCATGGCCCTGTCCTCCCCTCCGGCTCCCCGCTCCCCGGCCCCACCCACCGCCCCGGTGCCGGTGCTGCCGGTGGCACTGGTGCTGCTCTGGAGTCTGGGGCCGATGCTCTGGCAGCTCTACACCTCCCTGCGCACGCCGGAGGCCCTGCTCGGGGGGCTGGCCGCCCTGGGACGGGGCTGGACCCTGGAGAACTACGGCCAGGTGCTCTCGGCGTCGCCGCCCTTCTGGCGCTATCTGCTCAACAGCGCCGTGGCAGGGGGCGGCAGCACCCTGCTCACCCTGGCGGTGGCGATCCCCTGTGCCTATGCCCTCGCCCGCCGGGGCGGCCGGCTGCGGCTCTGGGTGGGGGCCGGCCTGCTCGCAGCGGCGGTGTTCCCCTACGTGCTCCTGTTCCTGGCCCTGCTGCAGCTGGCGCGGCAGTTCGGCCTGGCCAACAACCTGCTGGCCCTCTGCCTGCCCTACGCGGGGCTGTCGCTGCCCCTGGCGGTGCTGCTGCTGCAGGCCGCCTTCACCGACCTGCCCCCCGACCTGGAGGACAGCGCCCTGCTGGAGGGCTTCGGGCTGTGGCAGCGGCTGCGCTGGATCCTGCTCCCTCTGCTGGGGCCGGCCTTGTTCAGCACCGCCCTGCTGGTGTTCCTGTTCAGCTGGAACGAGTTCCCGATCGCCCTCACCTGGCTGAGCCGCAGCGACCTGCTCACCCTGGCGCCCGCCATGGCCCGCCTCGCCGGCTCCTCGGTCTACACCGTGCCCTACGGCGCCTTCGCGGCGGCCACCGTGCTGGGGGGGGTGCCCCTGCTGCTCTTGTTGCTGCTGTTCCAGCGGCAGATCGTGGCCGGCCTCACCCAGGGCGCCATCAAGGGCTGAGGTCGCCCCGCCGACCTCCCCCCCGATCTGCCTGTTCTGCCTCCCTTTGCCATGTCCGGTTCCACCGCCACCGCGACTGCCCCCTCTGGACTGCGGCTCGAGGGGCTGGGCCGGCGGCTGGGGCCGCGGGTGATCCTCCAGAACCTCGATCTGGCGGTGGCGCCGGGGGAGTGCCTGGCCCTGCTGGGCCCCAGCGGCTGCGGCAAGAGCACCACTCTGCGGCTGATCGCCGGCCTCGATCAGCCCGATGCGGGCTGCATCCTCCTGGAGGACCGCGACATCACAGGCATCCCGCCGGCCCGGCGCCAGGTGGCGATGGTGTTCCAGAGCTATGCGCTCTACCCCCACCTCAGCGTGGAGCGAAACCTCTCGCTGGGCATGGAGATCCGCGGCGTGGATCGCGCGTCCATCGCCCGGGAGGTGGCCGCGGTGCTGGAGATGCTGCAGCTCGAGGAGCTGCGCACGCGCCTGCCGGCGGCCCTCTCCGGCGGCCAGCGGCAGCGGGTGGCCCTGGCCCGGGCGCTGCTGCGCCGGCCGAAGGTGTTTCTGCTGGATGAACCGATGAGCAACCTCGATGCCCAGCTGCGGGAGGAGCTGCGGCCCCAGCTGCGGGCACTTCTCTGTGGCGGCACCGCTCCGGTGGTGTACGTGACCCACGACCAGCAGGAGGCCATGGGCATCGCCGATCGGATCGCGGTGCTGCACGAGGGGCACCTGCAGCAGTGCGGCACCCCGCGGGAGCTCTACGAGAAGCCCGCCAACCGCTTCGTGGCCGGTTTCCTCGGCCGGCCGGAGATCAACTTCCTCCCCGACGAGGGCGGCACCTGGCTCGGGGTCCGGCCGGAGCACCTGTGCCCCGTGGCGGAGGGGGGCCTGCCGGCCCGCGTGGTGAGCCGGGAGTGGCATGGCGCCAGCCAGCAGCTGCTGCTCCAGACGGAGCGGGGGGTGCTGCGCTGGGTGTGCGACGGCAACCGCAGCGTGGGGGAGAACCTGCGGATCCACTGGGGCCCGGAGCATGTGCACCGGTTTGATGCCGTCACCGGCGTGCGCCTGTCCGGCTGAGCGCCCCTCCTGAGCGGCGGGCGATAGCGTGAGGTTCGCCTGGGGAGGGTCATGGGAACCTCGGCGCCAGAACCGCCGCTGGGGGATCCGCTGGATCGGGCCCTGGAGAGCCATTTCGGCTGGTCGGCATTCCGGCCGGGCCAGCGGCCCGTGGTGGAGGCCCTCCTGGCCGGCCGCGACTGTCTGGCGGTGCTGCCCACGGGGGGCGGCAAGTCGCTCTGCTACCAGCTGCCGGCCCTGGTGCGGGGGGGCCTGGTGCTGGTGATCTCCCCCCTGGTGGCCTTGATGCAGGACCAGGTGGATCAGCTGCAGCGCCGGGGCATCCCGGCCGCTTCCCTCCACGGCGGCCTGGCCCTGCCGGAGCGGCGGGCCCTGCTGCAGCGCCTGCGCGACAACCGCCTTCGGCTGCTGTATCTGGCGCCTGAGCGCCTGCAGGGGGAGGCCACCCGGCAGCTGCTCGATGAGGTGATGGCGGTGGGGCGGGTGGTGGCGCTGGCGGTGGATGAAGCCCACTGCATCAGTGCCTGGGGCCACGATTTCCGCCCCGACTACCGCCGCCTGGGGCAGCTGCGGCAGCTCTGCCCCGGGGTGCCCCTGGTGGCCCTCAGCGCCACGGCCGCCCCGCAGGTGCGGGCCGACATCATCCGGCTCCTGCGGCTGCAGCGGCCCCTGGTCCAGGTGCGCTCCGCCCGCCGCCACAATCTCAGCTATGCCATGCGCCGCCGGCCGGCCGATCCCCTGCCCCTGCTGCTGGAGGCGGTGCAGGAGGCCCGCGGCGCGGTGCTGATCTACGCCCGCACCCGCCGCTCTGTGGAGCAGTGGGCGGAGCGGCTCACGGCCTCGGGGGTGGAGGCGATCGCGTATCACGCCGGCATGGATCCCGAGAGCCGTGCGCTGGCCCTGGAGCACTTCCAGCACGCGCCCCGGCCCGTCCTCGTGGCCACGGTGGCCTTCGGGATGGGGGTGGATCGCCCCGACGTGGGCCTGGTGCTCCACCTCGACCTGCCGGCCAGCCCCGAGGGCTATCTGCAGGAATCGGGCCGGGCCGGTCGCGATGGGCTGCCGGCCCGCTGCCTGGTGCTCTTCGATCCGATCGATCGCACCACCCTGGGCTGGGCGATCCGCACCGCCCCCCAGGCGGAGGGGGACCGCTCCGCCCTGGCCCAGCGCCAGCTGCGACGCATGGAGGCCGTGGCGGAGGGCGATGGCTGCCGCGAGCAGGCCCTGCTGATGGCGGTGGGGGAGCTGGCGCCCCCCTGCGGCCGCTGCGACAACTGCAACCGCAGCCATCGCCGGCGCGACTGGTCCGCGGCGGCGGTGCAGCTGCTCCAGGCCCTTCAGGAGGCGAGGGGACAGGATCTGCGCAGCCTGGCGGAGGAGCTGGCCGCGGCCCATGGCGAGGGGGAGGAGCGCTGGGCCTGGCTGGCGCGGCGGCTGGTGCAGGAGGAACTGATCCGCGAGAGCGACGATGGCGCCCAGCGGCTCTGGATCCGCCCCAGCGGCGAGCACTTCCTGCGGCAACCGTGGCCCCTGTCCTGGGCCGACTGAGGGGGGCGCGGCTGCGGGGTCGCCGTTAGATGGCGCGGGCCTTGCAGAGGTCGCTGATCAGCTGCTGTTCGAACTCGCTCTGGGGCGGATCCCAGCTCTTCCACTGGCCCGACTGGCCGGTGGCGTTGAGGCGGCGGGCGGAGCAGTTGATGGCCAGATAGAGGGGTTGCCCCTCGCCGTTGAGGCTCGGGGTCACGAAGCTGCCGCCCATGGGCTGCCAGTTGGCCCAGTCCACCTGCAGGGGGCCGTAGGTGCGCCAGTCGGGCTGGGCGGGCTTGCTGCTGGCCGCCGGGGTGGCGGCGGCCGTTGCGGTGGTGGCAGGGCGCGGGGCAGCGGGTTTGGCTGCCGCGGGCTGGGCGGCGGCGGTTTGGACGGGAGCGGCCTGGCCGGGAGTGCTCTGGAGCGCGGGTCGGGGCGCCGGGGCGGTTGGCCTGGCCGAAGCTGTTGGCGTGGGGGAGGGCGCCGGCTTGGCGGCGGCCGGTGGTTTGGGGGTGGCGGCGGTGCTGGCGGGTTTGGGTTGGGCGGCCGGCTTGGGCTGGGCGGCCGGCTTGGCAGGCGCCGGGGCTGGCGCCACCTCGCCCTGCAGCCGCAGGCGGGTGCCCGCCTCCACCTGGTCGGGATCGCTGAGGCGGTTCAGAGCCACCAGCCGCGTGACCGGCACGCCGTAGCCGCTGGCGATCTGGGAGAGGGTCTCGCCGCTGCGCACCACGTGCTCCTTCGCCTTGCGGTCGTAGCGGGGGGTGCTGGCGGTGGTGGGTCGGCTCCTGGCCGCGGCAGGGCTCGCCGGCAGCAGCAGGCGCGTGCCCGCTGTCACATGGTCGGGATCGCTCAGACGGTTGAGCTGCAGCAGGCGGGCCACGGTGGTGCCATGCCGATCGGCGATCTCCGAGAGGGTTTCGCCGCTCCGCACCACGGTGCTGCCGCCGGCCGCCGGGGTTCCCCCCGCTGTGCTCCGCGGCGCTGCCGCTGTGGTGAGCACCAGTCGACGTCCGGCCTCCACCTGATCGGCGTTGCGGATGCCGTTGATCTGCATCAGGCGGCTGAGGCTGAGGCCGTGGCGCGCCGCGATGTCCGAGAGGGTCTCGCCGGGCTGCACCGTCACGCTGGCGGCCCCGCCGCTGCTGCTGCTGCCGCCCCCGGGGAGGGTGAGGCGGCGTCCGGCCTCCACCTGGTTCGCATCGCGGATGCCGTTCACCTGCATCAGCCTCGTCACGCTGACGCCGTGGCGGGCGGCGATGTCGGAGAGGGTGTCGCCGGGCTGCACCACCACCTCAGCCGCCAGGGCCGGCAGGGGAAGCACCATGGCGAGAACCAGGGCAGCGAGGGGACGTCGCATGGCCGCACCGGAGAGCTGGCGGCACCATAAGGGTCCCGTCTCCTGGTGCCCAGTCCCAGGATCGATCACGGCTGCTGATCGTGAGATTTGCTCCGCTGCGCCACTCTCACCCCATCAGGCGGCGGAGCAGGGGGAGCCGGTCGCCGTAGGGGGGGTAGCGCAGGGGGAGATCGAGCCAGAAGGGACGGTGCAGCACGCTGCGGAGGTGGGAAAAGGTGAGGAAGCCGGCTTCGCCGTGGTAGCTGCCCATGCCGCTCGCTCCCACGCCGCCGAAGGGCAGCTCCGGCAGGGCCACCTGGAGCACCACGTCGTTGAAGGCCACCCCGCCCGACTGGGTGGTGGCCAGCAGCCGCTCCTGCTGGGCCGGATCCCGGCTGAAGAGATAGAGCGCCAGGGGATGGGGCCGGCGCCGCACCCAGGCGGTGGCCTCCTCCAGATCCGCCACCGCCAGCACCGGCAGGACCGGCCCGAAGATCTCCTCCTGCAGCAGCGGATCGCTCTCCTGCTCCACCGCCACCAGGGTGGGTTCGATCCGGCGCGTCGCCGCGTCCGTCCGGCCGCCCCAGAGGATCCGCCCCTCCTGCCGGGCTCCCGCCAGCAGGCCCTCCAGGCGGCGGAACTGGGCCTCGTTCACGATCTGCCCCAGGCCGGGGCTGGCGAGGGGATCGGTGCCGTAGAGCGCCGTGATCGCCTGCTGCAGCTTCTGGATCAGGGGTTCGCGCACGCTCCGCTGCACCAGAAGCGTGTCGGGGGCCACGCAGGTCTGGCCGGTGTTGAGTCCCTTGCCCCAGGCGAGCCGCCGGGCGGTGGTGTCCAGATCGGCGTCCTCCAGCACGATCACCGGGCTCTTGCCCCCCAGCTCCAGGGTCACGGGGGTGAGGTGGGCGGCGGCGGCGGCCATCACCAGCCGCCCCACCCGCTCGCCGCCGGTGAAGAAGATGTGGTCGAAGCGTTCCTCCAGCAGGCGGGCGGCCACGCTGCCGTCGCCCTCCACCACCTGCACCACCTCGGGAGGGAATCCCCCGTGCAGCATCCGGCGGAGCAGGGCCGCGGTGTGGGGCGCATGCTCCGACGGTTTGAGCACCACGGTGTTGCCGGCGGCCAGGGCACTCACCAGGGGCTGCAGGGCCAGGGAAAGGGGGTAGTTCCAGGGGCCGATCACCAGCACACAACCCAGGGGCTCGGTCTGGCACCAGGCCCTGCCCGGCTTCAGGGTGAGGGGCACCGGTACGGGGCGGCGGGCCATCCAGCGCCGCAGCTGCTTCAGGGTCAGCGCCAGTTCCTGCCGCACCCCCGTGAGCTCGAACCAGGCCTCCACGGGCGGTTTGCCCAGATCGGCGGCCAGGGACTCGAGGATCTCGCTCTCCTGGTCCACCAGCAGTTGCTGCAGGCGCCGCAGCTGCTGCAGCCGCCAGCTGGCGCTGCGGGTTTCGCCCCGCAGCACCCCCGCGCGCATGTGTTCCAGCGGCAGGGCCAGGAGGGAGTGGTGTGTGCTGGGGCTGGGCATGGAGGGGGCGGCGGCGGCATTGGCCCCTGGGGGGCGCCTCCACGCTGACAAATCAACGCCACGCCAGGGCCGCGCCACCGGCTCGATCTCGGCTCCGGAGGCTGGCCGTTGACGCTGTAGTTGCATCTGGTCAAAACCGCCGGTGCTGCGGTCACAGGCCTGAAAGCCGCCCTTGCTTGGGTAATGGCGTGGGGGAGGTGCGGTGGCCCCGGCGGTCCGTGCCTCCCAGGGATTCCACTCCCGCTCCACTCCTTTTCTCCACCCTCACACCGGAGTTCCCATGGCCTCTCCTCTCCACGCCGTGACATCCGCTGTCCGCGCCACCATCGCCCCGGGCCCCGCCCTGGCGCGCCGCGTTGGTGGCCTGGCGGTGCTCAGCGCCGCCCTGCTCAGTCCCGTGGCCGCCTCGGCTGCCCCCTGGGACTGGGGCTATGGCCGCCCCACCCCTCCGCCTCCCGTGCCCGTTCCCACCCAGGGCTGGGGGCAGACCGCCCAGGCCTATCCCGACTACGCCCCCGATCCGGTGGCGGCCCAGGTGGCCCAGGATCGTCGTTGCAACGTCGGCCGTCTGGTGGGCGGCTTGGTGGGCGGTGGTGTGGGCTATGCGGCTTCCCGTGACGATGGCCGCAGCTGGGCGGTGCCCCTGGGCGCCCTGCTGGGATCCCAGATGGGCTGCCAGGTGGGCACGGGCCGGGGTCCCACCCTTTGGTGAGCGCCACCCCGGACGATCCGCACATCCGGTTGTGCTCCGGCGGGACTGGGGGGCGAGCGCTCCCCGCCCGTGGTGGGGGCCGCTGGGGCGGGCCCGATTAGGATGAAGCGAAAGCCTGGCTGCCGCGGTTCAGCGATGTCGGAGAGTTCGGCGGGTTCTGTTGCCTCTGCGGTACAACGGGCATCGGCCGAACAACGGGCAGAAAGTTACGAGCGGCTGATTCGGCTCGCCGGGGAAATCGGCAGAGAACCCTAGCTCGATGGGCTGCTGGTGAAGATCCTGGAACGCAGCCGGCCCTGGCTGGGTGCGGAGGCCTGCTCAGTGTTCCTGGCGGATCGGGTCACTGAAGAACTCTGCATCCACTCCGCCTATGGGGAGAGTGCCCCCCGGCTGCATGAGCTCCGGATTCCCGCGGGGGTTGGAATCGTGGGGCAGGCGATGCAGACACGCCAGGTGATCTGCGTGGATGATGCCCAGAAGGATCCCCGCTTCTATCCCCTGGTGGATAAGCAGACGGGGTGGATCACCCGGGCGCTGATTGCGGCGCCGTTGCTGGATGGCGAGGATTGTCTCGGGGTGATCGAGTTCCTCAACCCGCTGGAGAAGGATTGCTTCAGTGAGCAGGACGAGAGAATGGTGGAGTACTTCGCCTCGCTCGTTTCCGCCTCCCTGGTGCGGATCCGTTCCCACGAGGCGGCGATCGAGCGCGCTCACGTGCAGCGGGATCTCGATCTGGCACGGGAGATCCAGGCCGGTCTCCTGCCCACCACCTTTCCCTCCCAGCAGGATTTTCCTGGGCTGGATCTCTTCGCCACCCTCGAACCCGCAACCGAGGTGAGTGGCGACCTCTACGACTTCTTTCCTGCCGGCGATGGACGGATTTTTTTCCTGATCGGTGATGTGGCCGGCAAGGGGGTGGCGGCCGGTCTGTTCATGGCCGTGACCCGAACGCTGATCCGATCCACGGCGCGCCATTGCACCGATCCGGCCGAGATTCTCCGGCAGGTGAATGCGCAGATCGAGCCGGAAAATCAGGCCCTGTTATTCGTTACGATCATCCTGGGTCTCTACGATCCCGGGACGGGCCGGATTGAGTACGCCCAAGGGGGGCACGTGCCCGCGCTGGTGCTGGAAGCGTCGGGGCGTTCCAGCTTTGAGCCTCCGTCCGGGCAGTTGCTGGGTGTCTTCAGTGAGCCCGAATTCGTGTCGTCATCGAGGACGCTGCAGCCTGGCGATACCTTCCTCATCTACACCGATGGTGTGACCGAAGCGATGGATGCGTCCTGCCAGTTGTATGGCGACCAGCGCCTGCAGGATTCCATGCAGACGCGGCACTTCAGCAGCGCCAGGCAGGTGGTGCAGCAGGTGCTGCAGGGGGTGCGAAGTTTCGTGGGCAATGCCAGCCAGTCCGACGACATCGCCATCCTGGCGCTGCGGCGCTGCGCTGCCTAGCCTGAGGGCAGGCACACCAACCTGTGGGGTGGCATCCCCGCCAGGAGAGCCGCGGTAGGAAGATCGGTTGACAGAGCGTTTGAAAGAACTTTTGAAAGAACTTTTGAAAGAAGGGTTGAAAGCATGGAAGATCTCTCCACGGATTCTCTGCTATTTGCCCTGGTCACGCCTTGGGCCAGCGACCCGCTGCGCCTGAGCGGCTCCACGCCGTTTGAGCAGGTGGAAAACGAATCCGGCCGGGTGGAGTATCGATTCACCGTGGAACTCTCCCAGCGCTATTCCTCCCCCCTCCTGGATCTTCCGCCTCTGGTCTCCGGCGATCCCGTGGCTGTGGATTGGTCGGTGCGGGGGGACGGTCCCAACCCCGTGGTACCGGAGGATTTCCAGGGGAACGTCTTGCCGTCCGGGACGGTTGTCTTCACCCCCGCCGAGGTAGCGGCGGGCATCACCCGCAAGCCGATCAGCTTCGTGGTGGAGGGGGATGGCCGCCAGGAGGCCGATGAGTTGTTCCTCCTGGCGCTCTCCAACCCATCCGGCGGCGCGAGCCTCTATGTCACCCGCTCTCCGTTTCCCCCGCTGGCTTCCGCCTGGGTGGGGACCGTGGTGGATCCGGCTGTGGATCGGATCACCGGAATTGCGGGTGTGCCGATGGTGGGTGATGGGGGGCCGGATCGCTTCCTCGCGGCGGGCAGGGGCGGATTCACGATGCAGGGCAACGGAGGTGCGGACGAGTTCGTTCTTGCTCCCGCGTGCAAGGATTTCATCCCCTGGAAGAAGGGCAAGGGCCTCTCCCACCCTTCGGTGGATGAAATCGTGGATTTCCGTTCCTCGGAGGTCGACAGGATCGTTCTGGATTCCAGTGCCTTCCGGGGGCTTGACCCAGGCAAGCTTCGGGTGACAACCACCGATGGCTGGTCGGATCGCCGCGGAGATCTTCTCGACCTGGCGGCCCGCGGCAAGGGCTCCAAGCTTGTGGTGAAGCTGGAGGGGCAAACGGCCTGGCTCTTCTACGACGCCAACGCTAAGGAGCCGGAGTTCGGCGATCGCGGCGGGCTGTTCGCCCGCTGCACCCTGGAGGCCGGTGCCCAGCTCAGTGGCCCGGATGTTCTTATCCTCTGAGGACGCCTGCTGGGCGATGGGAACCATGGCCCGGCGGCGCTGCGGCCCATCCGCAGGGAGTGCGCGCCGCTCGCCAGAGTGCGGCATCCTTCCGTGCCGCCATGACTCCGACCCGTGACCAGATCCTCGCCGCCTCGGCCGGTTGGGTGGCGGTGCTGCTGAACGTGGTGCCGGGCCTTGGTGTTGGCTACCTCTACCAGCGCCGCTGGAAGGCCTACTGGATCACCTCGGCCCTGGCCACCACCTGGTTCGTGGCCGGTGCGGTGCTTGCCCAGAACGCCGATGCCGCCGTGGAGGCGCAGAACCAGTTGGTGGGGCTGATCGGCTTGCTGGTGCTGGCAGCCGTCACCGCTGCGGAGGCGGGCCTGGCCGTGAGGACGGTGCGGCAGCACTCCTGATCGAAGCGCTGCCCTTCACCCCTTGTTGGCGTCCAGGCGGCAGTCCGTGAGCAGTGCGCCCTCCAGTGCGGTGCCCTCCAGCAGGGCCCCGCGCAGATCGGCCTGCCTGAGGTCTGCCCCGCTGAGGTCTGTCCCACGCAGATCGGCCTGGCGGAGATCGGCGCGGCTGAGATCCGCCGCGTGGAGGTTGGCCTGCCCCAGATCCACCCGGCGCAGGTCGGCGCCCCGCAGGCTGCTGCCCGAAAGATTCACCCCATGCCAGCGGGCCCCGGGGATCTGGATCCGGTCGAGGTCGATGCCGCTCAGGTCCCAGCCATGGAGTTCAAGACCCGCGCGGCTGATCAGCTCGAGCGCGTCGTTGCGGGATGGCGCATACCGGACCCCGGCCTGCTGGCAGGCAAGGATCACCTCATGGGCATCGAGATGCTCGCGTTGGCGCCGTTTCCCGCCTTCCAGGACGTAGAGGAAGGCCGCCGTCATGATGCTGAAGGCCTCCAGGTTGCCCACCGTCACCACACCACCGCCGTCCTGCCAGACGCACCCCGGCGCGAAGTGCAGGGCCCGGCAGTGCTCGTAGCGGTTCACGCCACCGAGGGTGGCTGTGGCTGCGACCGCAGCCAGCAGCAGCCGGAGGCCGAAGGACTGATCCAGCAAGCGCAGCGCGGGCGACCGCCGGCGCCTGCGTTGCCGTTCCACCCAGGTCGGTCGTTGCAGCAGGGGCTCCGGCAGGTGCGCCATCAGTGGCCCGATCGACGGCTGGAGCTCCCCCTGGCAGCCTGGTTCCCCTGCCGCACGCCTCGGGCATCACCTGCCGCTGCGCTGCCAAGACCTGCTCCCCCGCCTGATCCGGGCCGCTCCAGCGGTGACATCCTGTCGATCGCGCAGCATCGCTCCATCATCGGCCCACGAGACGACAGAACCGATCGGCCGCATCCAGCGGCCGCGGCATCGTGGGACCAGGCAACGCCCGGGGCACTTCCCTCAACGCTGCTGTTGAGCGGAAAACGGAGAGGGTGTCCGTGTGCAACGGACCGGATCGACTGCTATTGGACGGCTTGGGACGATGGGTGCTCCAGCCTGTAGCGTCTTTTCTACCGCCATTCACGGTCTGTGATGGATGGACGCAATTCGAGGCTCCAGATTGCCGTGGGACCTACTTGAGACCCGGACCGGAGGGTTCAGGGGAGAAGGCTGAGCCGGTGCTGGTTGGGGCTGAGAGCTGATCCGCAGCCAGATTGATGAGCACCATCGCTGGATTGACCCATGGGGGTGATCACGCGACAGGAAGGGGCTGGGCAGATCCCTGTCATGGGCGACCGACTGATCATTTCTGACAACCGTGAGGACCCGGGCAACCCGCTGGTGCTCGACGGCGAGGCCATCGACGCCGCGGCGCAGGACCCGCTGGCGATCGGAAAGCTGTAGCCGCAGGCTTCCGCGCAGCGGTTGGAGGATCAGGTGTGGGCAGAAGGAACCGACCCCACCGGTGGAGGCCTGTACTACGAGCGCAACAGCAACCAGCACCGCCGGTTGCAGGTCTTTGAAACAGGCAGCGAGGACTTCATGACCGGCGGCTGGGTGCGGGTTCTGGCCAGCGCGGAGCAGGTCCGCGAGGAGCGTCCTGGCATGGAGCGCGCTGCCAAGGCGGGCCTGGTGAGGATCCATGGCACCCACCGAGGCGTGCTGCTGGTGGAGTTCCTGGACGTTCCCTGGGGCTGAGCGAGCGCCGCAGGGCCCCGGTCGGATTCGCTGTGCGCACCTATCGGTGCGACGACGGCCGTCCTTCAGCGTGCCACGGCTGCGCCGCGGCGTGCATCGGCCAGCCGCCGCCGCCCTCCGCTCCGGGGCCGGTGTGGGGGTGGG
>JBJTWS010000088.1:0-6102 GCA_046081905.1 Synechococcus sp.
GCAGATGAAGCTACTGATTGTGGTCGACAAACTGCTCACCGGCTTTGACGCCCCTTCCTGCAGTGTGTTGTACATCGACAAAGCGATGCAGGATCACGGCCTGTTTCAGGCCATCTGCCGCACCAATCGCCTCGATGGAGACGACAAGCCCTATGGCCTGATTGTTGACTACAAAAATCTGTTCCAGAAGGTGGAAAACGCCATCTCGGTCTACGCCAGCGATGCGCTCGATCGCTCCGCCCCTGGCTCCGACCCCGCCGTACTACTTCAAGATCGCCTCGAAAAAGCCCGGGAACGGCTCAACCAGGCGCTGGAGCAGGAGGCCCTGCTGGCCGAACCCGTGGCACCACCCCAGGATGAGCTGGCCATCATCCGTTATTTCTGCGGCAATACCGAAAACACAGGCGATCTGCAGGAGCGGGAGCCGCTGCGCATGGCCTACTACAAAGCCGTGGCCGAGCTGACCCGCGCCACCGCTGCCCTCGCCCATGAACTACCGGAGGCCGGATACAGCCCCAGCGACATCAATCGCATCAGCCAACAGCGGGATAAAGCCCTGGACTGGCGCCAGGTGATCCGCCTCGCCGCCGGGGAGAACCTCGATCTCAAAGCCTACGAAGCTGACATGCGCTTCCTGATCGACGCTTACATCGCCGCCGATCAACCCCGAAAGATCTCCGCCTTCGACGACATTGGCCTGCTGGAGTTGATCGTCAAGACAGGGGTGGCCGAAGCCATCGGCAAGGCCTTTGGCAAAGCCACCACCAGCAGAAAGGCGATCCAGGAAACGATCGAAAACAACACCCGCCAAACGATCAGCAGCAAGTGGGCCAGCGACCCGGCCTTCTATGACCGGATGTCACAACTGCTGGCTGACATCATCCGCTTCCGCAAGCAACAGTCCGATGCCTACGAAGAGTATCTGCGCCGCATGGCGGACTT
Organism: Synechococcus sp.; assembly: GCA_046081905.1. Taxonomy (GTDB): domain Bacteria; phylum Cyanobacteriota; class Cyanobacteriia; order PCC-6307; family Cyanobiaceae; genus CBW1002. The sequence continues at coordinate 943 of JBJTWS010000088.1, forward strand.
GGCGCGCCAGCTGCAGCAGCAAACCGCCGACAGCACACCGACCAGCCTCGATACCCCCGGCAAACGCGCCCTCTGGAGCAATCTCCACGGCGATCTCGACCTCGCCCTGCGCCTGGATCACACCATCCGACAGGTGCGGCCCGACGGCTGGCGCGGCGTCCAGACCAAGGAACAGCTGATCAAAGCGGCGCTCTTCGGCCTCCTCCAGGACCAGGCCGAGGTGGAGCGCCTGTTCGCCGTGCTCTTGGCCCAACCGGAGTACTGATGGAGCCGGCCGTTGCCCCCCAGCCGCTCTGGATCGGCTCCCTGCCCGTGCAGCTGTCCATCAAGCCGATCCAAAACCTCCACCTCTCCGTGGTGCCGCCCGATGGGGCCGTGCGCATCTCCGCGCCGCCCGGCATGGGACTCGAGCAGATCCGCACCTTCGCCATCGGCAAGCTGCCCTGGATCCGCCGCCAGCAGGCCCGCTTCGCCGCCCAACCGCGCCAGAGCGTTCGCCAGGTGGTGGAGCGCGAAAGCCATCAGCTCTGGGGCCGCCGCCTGCTGCTGCACATCGAGGAGGTGGAGGCCGCCCCGCGGTTTGAGGTGCATCCCCGCCACCTGGTGCTCTTCCTCAGGCCGGGCACGCCACTCGAGAAGCGGCGCGCGCTCCTGGCCGCCTGGTACCGAAGCGAAGTGCGCCAACAGGCGCTGCCCCTGATCGAGACATGGCAGCAACGCCTGGGGGTGCAGGCCAACCGGTTGTTCGTGCAGGCCATGACGCGCCAGTGGGGCAGCTGCCATCCGGTGCGCGCCAACATCCGCCTCAACACCCAGCTCGCCCAGAAGCCGCTGGCCTGCCTCGACTACGTGGTGCTGCATGAGCTCTGCCATCTGCGCGAGCCGCGCCACAGCGAGGCCTTCGTCGCCCTTCTCGACGCCTGCATGGCCGACTGGCGGGAGCGCCGCAGCCTGCTCAACCAGCTGCCGCTGGCCAGCTGAGGCGCCTAGGGCTTGGCCCGCCGAGCGCTACGGTCAGCGAATGGCCGAAACCATCACCCACGCCGGCGCCAGCTGGACGATCACCCGCCTGCCCTCGGCACTGGATGCCTCGAGGGCCGCCAATCGCATCCGCCCCTGGCTGAGCCGGGCCGAGGAAGAGGCGCAGCGGCAGGAGCGGGTGGAGCGGGCCCGGCGCGAGAACGGCATCCCTTCGCCGGACGCCTGGATGTGGTGAGGGGCCGTGCACCGAAGCGCAACACGCCCGCAGGCCTCGCTTAGCCTTAGCCCATGAACAGCCGCATCACCCATCATCCCGAGCAATGCGGTGGTAGGCCGTGCATCCGGGGGATGCGGATTCGGGTGCAGGACATTCTTGAGCTCTACGCTGCCGGTCAAAGCAGCGAGCAGATCCTGGCCGATTTCCCCGACCTGGAAGCGGAGGATCTGCAAGCCGCCCTGTTGTACGCAGCCCGGGAAGTCGACCACCCCATTCTGGTGGGATGATCATCTGGCTGGATGTCCAATTGCCGCCACTCTTGGCAAACTGGATCAACGGACAGAGCTGGGACAACAAGGGGATTGCCGTGCGTGATCTTGCGTTGCGTGATGCAACGGAAAGCACGATCTTTCAGGCAGCGCGGGCGGCTGGCGTTGTGGTGATGAGGAATGATCGTGATTTCATTCACTTGTTGGCGAGCAGCCTGGAGCCTGGGGTGGCGCATCTCCAGGCTGGAGAGCCGTGGGTTGAGATCCGCCCCCTTTAACCCGCCGCCATCAGCGACGGCAGCCAGGTGACCAGCGGCGGGAACAGGATCACCAGCAGCAGGATCGCCAGCTGCACGGCGATGAAGGGCAGGGCGCCGCGGTAGATCGCGCCGGTGCTCACCTCCGGGGGCGCGACACCGCGCAGATAGAAGAGGGCGAAGCCAAAGGGGGGGGTGAGGAAGGAGGTCTGCAGGTTGGTGCCGATCACCACTCCGAACCAGAGCAGGGCCTGGGGGCCGAGCAGTTCGCGGGCGGTGGGCAGCAGCAGGGGCAAGACGATGAAGGCGATTTCGAAGAAATCGATGAAAAAACCCAGGGCGAAGATCACGGCCATGCGCACCACCAGGAAGCCCACCTTGCCGCCGGGCAGGTGCAGCAACAGGTCGCTGATCAGGGCATCGCCGCCGAGGCCGCGGAACACCAGGCTGAAGGCGGTGGAGCCGATCAGGATCGCCATCACCATCGCCGTGGTGCGCAGGGTGTCGTCGCACACCTGGACCAGGCTGGAGCGGCTGAAGCCACCATCGAGGGCGGCCAGCGCCATGGCCCCCACCGCCCCGAGCGCACCGGCCTCGGTGGGGGTGGCGACGCCGAAGAAGATGCTGCCGAGCACCAGCAGGATCAGGGCCAGGGGGGGCAGCAGCACGCGCAGCAGCCGGCCCGGGCCCATGGTGTCGGCGGCGGAGAGGCGCAGGGGCGGTGCCAGCTCCGGCTTCCAGGTGCTCACCGCCACCACGTAGATCGCGAAGGCGCCGGCCATCAGCAGCCCCGGAATCAGGGCGCCCATGAACAGATCCCCCACCGAAACGCCCAGCTGGTCGCCGAGCACCACCAGCACGATTGAGGGGGGGATGATCTGGCCGAGGGTGCCGGAGGCGGCGATCACGCCGCTGGCCAGGGAGCGGTCGTAACCGGCGCGGAGCATCGCCGGCAGGGAGATCAGGCCCATGGTGGTAACCGTGGCGGCCACCACGCCGGTGGTGGCCGCCAGCAGCGCCCCCACCAGCACCACCGCCAGGGCCAGGCCACCGCGCACGCGGCCCAGCAGCTGGCCCATCGCCTCCAGCAACCGCTCGGCGATGCCCGATTTCTCGAGCATGGCGCCCATGAACACAAAGGCGGGGATTGCCAGCAACGTGAAGTTGCTCATGATCCCGAAGATGCGCTGCGGCAGGGCATTGAGGAACTGGGGATCGATCAACCCCAGCGCCATGCCGAGCAGGGCGAACAACACCGACACACCGCCGAGCCCGAAAGCCACCGGAAAGCCGCTGAGCAAGGCCGCCACCAACGCCAGGGCCATCAGCGGCCCGAGCAGCTCACCGGGCAGCACGGTGATCACATAGCCGAAGGCTTCGATCTCCATCGATCCGCTAGGGGTTGGGGGAGGGGGAGTGGGGATGGCCGGGGCGCTGGCGCAACGCCAGGCGGGCGCGGCCGGCGCTGGCCAGGCCCTGCAGGCTGAGCAGCAGGAAACCGAGCGGAATCAGGCTGCGGGCCCAGAAGCGGGGCAGGCCGCCGGGATCGGGGGAGGCTTCCTGGATCCGCCAGGCCTGCAGGGCGGGCTCCAGCGAGAGGGCGAGAACCAGCAGGCTGAAAGGCAGCAAAAAGAGCACACAGCCCCAGAACTCCACCCGCAGGCGCCGCCGTTCCGGCCAGCCGCTGCTCAACACATCGATGCGCACGTGGCCATCGCGCTGGAAGGTGTAGGCGAGGCCGAGCAGGAAGGCGAGTGAAAACAGCAGCCACTGCCCCTCGATCAGGGCGTTGGAGCTGAGGTTGAGGCCAATGGCCAGGCCGATGTAGCGGCCGATCACATTCCACACGCCGAGGGCGAGCATCAGCAGCACCGCCAGCCAGCCGGCAACTCCGGCGAGGCGGTTGAGGGCTTCGATGCGGGTGATCCAGGAACGGATGGGGGGTGGGGAGGCGCTCATGGCTGACGGCCCGGGAAGGCGTAGGAGGCGTAGGAGAGCTCGTTGATGCGGTTCCACTGCTGCACCTGATCGCGGAACCCGCGCCACTGCTCATGCACGTTGCGGAAGCCGGCATCGCGGCGGCCGATATCGGCGAACAGCTGCTCGCTGGCATCGCGGGCGGCGTTGAGGATCGGATCGCCGTAGTACTGAAGCTCGGTGGTGCCCTGGCGCAGGCGCTGCAGGGCCTCGGCGTTGCGCTTGTCGTAAAGGCTGAGCATCGAGAGATTGGCCTCCACGCAGGCGGTGCGGAACATCGCCTGGTATTCCTTCGGCAGGCGCCGCCAGGCGGTGCGGTTCACCAGGGCCGTGAGGGTGGGGCCGGGCTCCCACCAGCCCGGGTAGTAGTAGTAGCGGGCGGCGCGGGCCAGGCCGAGCTTCTCGTCGTCGTAGGGGCCGGTCCATTCGGCGGCGTCGATGGCGCCGCGATCGAGGGCCAGGTAGATCTCGCCGCCGGGCAGCACCTGCACGTTCACCCCCAGCTCGGCCATCACCTTGCCGCCGAGCCCGGGGATGCGCATCTTCAGGCCCCGCAAGGAGGCCAGGCCATCGAGCTTGCGCTTGAACCACCCGCCCATCTGGGCGCCGGTGTTGCCGGCGGGGAAGCTGATCACGCCGAAATCGGCGTAGAGGCGATTGATGGTGTCGAGGCCGCCGGCCTCGTAGAGCCAGGCGTTCTGCTGCTGGGCGGTGAGGCCGAAGGGCACGGCGGTGCCGAAGCCAAGGGCGGGGTTCTTGCCGAGGTAGTAGTAGCTGGCGGTGTGGCCGCTCTCCACCGAACCGTTCTGCACGGCGTCGAGCACCTCGAGGGCGGGCACCAGCTCGCCGGCGGCGAAGGGCTGGATCTGGAAGCGGCCGCCGCTGAGCTCGGCCACGCGGCGGCTCACGGTTTCGGCGCCACCGAAGATGGTGTCGAGCGAATGGGGCCAGCTGGTGGCCATCCGCCAGCGCACGGTGGGCAGCGAGGTGGTGGCCACGCTGTCGGCGCGGCGGATGCGGCAGGCACTGAGGAGGCCGGCGGCACCGGCGGCGGAAGCCAGGGTGGCCGCGCTGCGGATCAGGAAACGCCGTTGCATGGATCCGGCGGGCTGCGGGGGTGGGTCTCACCTTATCGATGGGGCTCCGGCCGGCTGATTCAGGGCGGCGCGGCGGATGGAGCCGGCGGGGCATCAGCGGAACTGATGGGAGCCATGAGCAGCGCCGATCGCCCCAGAACCCCCGACTCCGCCCACACCCCGCAACATCCCGTTACAGTCTTACTCGGCGGGATTCCGCCCCTAACTCCGCCAAGGCCTCTGGGCTGCGGCACACCCCTAACCGTTCTCATGACTGCCACTCTCCAACAGCGCTCCGGCGCTTCGGCGTGGAACCAGTTCTGCGAGTGGGTCACCTCCACCAACAACCGCCTGTACGTGGGCTGGTTCGGCGTGCTGATGAT
>JBJTWS010000089.1:0-14666 GCA_046081905.1 Synechococcus sp.
GTACCCCGCATCAGCAATCAAGGCCTCGGGAGGTTGACCGGTATTGGCCTCGATCCGCTCCAGCATCGGCAGCAGGTGCACCGCGTCGCTGGGCTGGTTGCTCACGCCGATCGCCACGATCACCTGGTGATCCCCATCCACTGCGGCCTGGGCGTTGTAGCCCTGGATCCAGCCGCCCGAGCCTTTGAGGATATGGCTCTCTGGATCCGTGAAGTTGCGCTGGGCCTGGGTTTGGGTTCACCGGCTGCATCGGTGGGGAGCTGGCGACTGGGCAGCGCCAGCGGATCGTCACCTGCGTGGAGGACTGGGGAGTCCAGCCCCGCTGCTTCTGCCTTCAAGGTCGCCAGCGTCCGGGCCTCCTCTGCTCGCCGGCGGGTTGCACGGGCCCGGGGTGTGGCCCGCTTGCTGCGCGGCTCCTCGCCAGTGGCCTCAGCGTCTGCAGCCTCCTGAGCGGCCGCCTCTGCCTGTTCCTCCCGTTGCCGTGCCTTACCGGCAGCAGCCTCTGCCTCCAACTCCGCCTTGGCCTTGCGGATCCACTCCAGCCTGCTGGCACGGCGCTGCAGCTCTTCCGGCAGCTCATCGCCGCGTTTGCCCTTGCCGTACTGACCGTCTTCCTGGGCATCGATGATCTCGGCCTTGCGCAGCAGCGCCCGCATCTCGGTCTCGAGCTGCTGCTCACTCCTGAGCATCCGCTCGTGGCTCATCGCCTTGTGCCTGCTGGCATTGGCTTTGACCTTGGTTCCATTGAGGGCGACATGGCCCAGGCTCACCAGCCCCGCCTTCTGGCAGAGCCGCAGCACCTGAACAAACAGCCCGGCCAGGGCATCGAGTTGACGACGGCGAAAGTCGCTGATACGGCTGTGGTCCGGTTGCTGGTTGCCGGTGAGCACCCGGAAGGCGGCGTCTTCCCAGCAGGCCTTCTCGATCCTGCGGGAGCTGGGCAGCCCGACGCAGTAGGCGTAGAGCAGCAGCACCACCATCATCCGCGGGTCGTAGGCCTTCTCCCCCCGGGGATCCTTCTGCCGGTAGACGGCGTGGATCGCCTCGAGATCCAGTTCAGCGGCCAGATCCAGCAGGAAGAACACCAGGTGGTTCTCCGGCAGCCACTCCACCGGAGACGGCGGCAGCAGCAGGGTCTGCTCGGGATTCCAGGGACGGAAGGACTTGGGTTTCACCATGGCCCATTCTCTCACCCAGATCCATTGCTGTCACAGGGATCTGGGTGGATTCAGGGGCGGCGGAGAGAGGAGCGTGCGCCGATCTATGTGCGACAGGCTCCTAGGCTCTGGGCCGGCGCTGCCTCCACCGCCACGCCCGGCCCGCCATCCACCCCCTGCCATGTACGGACTGATCAACCGGGCCATCCGCGACATGGTGACCACCTACCACGGCGAGGACACCTGGCAGCGCATCCGCGAGCGGGCCGAGGTGGCGGATGAGGTGTTCCTCAGCATGGAGGCCTACCCGGACGATCTAACCCACCGGCTGGTGGTGGCGGCCAGCCAGGAGCTGGTGCTCAGTCCGGCGGAGATTCTGCGGGCCTTCGGGGAGTTCTGGGTGCGCTACACCGCCACGGAGGGCTATGGCGAGCTCATGGCGATCGCCGGCGACACGCTGCCGGAGTTTCTGGAGAACCTCGATGACCTCCATGCCCGGGTGGGGGTGAATTTCCCCCGCCTGATTCCCCCCGCCTTCGATTGCGAACAGTCGGGACCGGAGGAACTGGAACTTCACTACCACTCCCAGCGCCTGGGCCTGGCGCCGATGGTGGTGGGCCTGGTGGAGGGGCTCGGAGATCGCTTCGATACGGAAGTGGCGGTGACCCAGACCTCCAGCCGTGACGACGGGCACGACCACGATGTGTTCGCCGTGAAGTACCACGACCGCCGCACCGGCGGTGGCGGCTCCTGCCCCTTCAGCGGGCGGGGACTTGACGGCGCCCCCTCCGATCCCGGATAAGGGTTCTTTGAGATGGGGCGATGACCTCCCAGCTCTCCAGTCTCGCCCCCGTGCTTGAGCCCCTGCGGGGCCGCGATCTGCTCTCTTCGGCAGACCTCGACACCGACCAGACCCGCGCCCTGCTGCAGCTGGCCGCTGGTCTCAAGAGCGGGCGCCACGCCATCGATCTGGGCGGCCAGGTGCTCGGCCTGATCTTCACCAAGGCCTCCACCCGCACCCGGGTGAGCTTCACGGTGGCGATGGCGCGGCTGGGGGGCCAGACCCTCGACCTCAACCCCTCGGTGAGCCAGGTGGGTCGGGGCGAACCGGTGGCCGACACCGCCCGGGTGCTCAGCCGCTACGTGAATGCCCTGGCGATCCGCACCTTCGGGCAGCCGGAACTCGAGGAGTACGCCCACTGGGCCTCGATCCCGGTGGTGAATGCCCTCACCGACCTGGAACACCCCTGCCAGGCCCTGGCCGATTACCTCACCCTGGCGGAGGCCTTTGCCTCCGCCGGGGATGGCAGCCTCGAGCTGAACCGGCTGGAGGGCCTCAGCCTGGCCTATGTGGGCGATGGCAACAACGTGGCCCATTCGCTGATGCTCTGCGGGGCCCTGCTCGGGGTGAACGTGCGCATCGGCTGCCCACCGGGTTTCGAGCCTGACGCCGCGGTGCTGGAGCGGGCCCGGGCCCTGGCGGGGGAGCGCTGCCGCATCGAGGTGCTGCGCGATCCCCTCGACACGGTGCGGGGCGCCCATGCCCTCTACACCGACGTGTGGGCCTCGATGGGGCAGGAGGCGGAGCAGCGGGAGCGGGAGCAGGCCTTCGCCGGCTGGTGCCTCGATGAGGCGCTGCTCTCGGAGGCCGACAGCCGCGCGATCGTGCTCCACTGCCTGCCGGCCCACCGGGGGGAGGAGATCAGTGCCGGGGTGATCGAGGGCAGCGCCAGCCGGGTGTTCGATCAGTCCGAAAACCGCCTCCATGCCCAGCAGGCCCTGCTGGCCACCCTGCTGGGGGGGCTCTGACGGGGAAAGCTGCCCCCGGACCTCGGTTGGCCTGGGGAATCGCTGCCCCCACGGCATCCGGATCCCTGAAGTTCCTAAGGTCGCTCAGCTCTGGTCTGTTGGCGCCGTAGCCGTTCCGAACCGCAAGGCTCCATCGAGCCATGGGATCCCCGCTCTGGCTGCTTTCGAGACAGTGCCGGATCCTCTCCGTGCCCAGCACCGGCTGCAGGGCCTCTCCGGCAGGGCTTCCGCGGCTGCCATCGCGCTGTTGATCGGCGTTCTCCAGGGTTGCCAGGTCGGTGGCGGTGCCGGCTCAGAGGGCCTCAGGCTAACCATGCTCGACTGCCAGCTGGAGAAGATCGGCCCCCTGCATCTCCATCTGGCGGAATCGCGCGGCAGTACCAGCGTGATCAGCGAGTACCAGCCCGGCCGTCACCAGGACCACGCCGATGCCATCCGCGAAGGACGCGAAAGCGAAGGGCGGCTGGTGCCGCCGGGGCCGGGTATGCGCTACGCGATTGAGCTGTTTCTCTTGAATGATCACTTCGGCGAATCGAGTGCTGAGAAGCTGGTGATCCGCATAGCCCCAGACGGCCGCACCCGTCTGGAAGCGAGGGGTCTGGCAGCCTCCCCCCGCGTTCTTGATGTCGGCACCTGCTCCCTTGCCCCTGGTGGACGGAGCCCCGGCCGCTGAAACTTCACTGAAAGTTCGCTGAGAGTCTGTGCAGGGTACGGGGAGGATCCCCCCCTGCAGTCCCTCACGAGTCGGCCGTCTCGAGCGCTAGTGTTTGAAGGGGAGGTTTGGTACGGATCGCGACCATTGGCTGGAAAGCGCCGTCGGATCGATCCTCCCCGACGCTGGGTCTGCGCCGGCTCTGGGGATGGATCTGGCGCCCCGAGTCTGTGCTGTGGCTTCTGCTCGCCAGCCTGCTGCTGCTGCCGGTGGTGATGGTGAGCTCGACGTCGGCCGCCACCGTGGCCCAGATGGAGCTCCAGGCCGATGAGATCTCCACTCTCGCCTCCGGCATCCGCGCCTACTACGCCGACAACGTGATCGCCCGCCTGCAGGCCGCTGACGGCCAAGCGACATACTCCGAGAACTACCGGGATGTGCATGGCGGCATCCCGATTCCGGCCACCTTCTCGATCGAACTCGGCGCCCTGTTCGACAACGCCCACAGCGATGGGCGCATCTCCTACGAGTTCCTCTCCGACTACCCCTTCGCCAAGCGCCTGGTCGAGCCCCTCGATTCCTTCGAGCGCGCGGCGATCCAGGCGTTCCGGGCCGACCCCCAGCGCAAGACCTATACCCAGCTCAAGGGCAATGGCCTCGGCCGCTCCACCTATCGCCTGGCGACGCCGGTGATCATGCGGCCGGGTTGCGTCACCTGCCACAACGCCCACCCGGATTCCCCCAGGCGTGACTGGAAGGTGGGGGATGTGCGCGGCATCCAGGAGGTATCGGTCAATGGGCTGCAGGCTGAGGGGTTCGGCAACCTCACCGGCCTGTTTGGTTACGTGGGCCTGGTGGGCCTCACCTCGGTGGCTGCCACCAGCGTGTTTCAGCGCCAGATCCTCAAGCTCTCGCAGATGAACCGCCAGCTCATGGATTCCAGCCAGCGGGAATCGAATCTGGCGGCCCGCCTGGCGGATCAGCTTCAGGAGCTTTCGATCTTTGGCAGCGTCGTGGACGATTCGGTGGTGGGCATCTCCATCGCCGACATGCGCAAGCCGGATGCGCCGCTGATCTACGTGAACAACGCCTTCACCACCATCACCGGCTACTCGCGCGATCTGGCGGTGGGGTACAACTGCCGCTTCCTGCAGGGACCGGACACCGATCCGGACGAACTGGAGACCCTCCGCCAGGCTCTCCGCTCCGGAGAGTCCTACAGCGGCGAATTGATCAACTACAAGCAGGACGGCACCCGCTTCTGGAATCGGCTCACCCTCTACCCGCTCCGGCTCGGGGAGAGCGACGTCCCGGATTACTACGTCGCCAACCAGGTTGACATCACGGCCCTCAAGCGACAGGCGTCCCTGCCCAAAGGTTCCCTGGACGTGCTTCAGCAGGAAGCTGGGGAGGCCAGGCGTGCCCTTGCGGATGCGGAGCGCTTCTCCCAGGCCCTCCGCAACCATCTGGAGGGCACCGTTGCCGGCACCCCTGAGGTGGAGGCCCTGCTGCTGGCCGATCAGCAGGCCCATGGCCGGCTGCTTCAGTTCCTGACGCGTGTTGATCGTCTGTTGGCCAAGGGCCCCCCGTCTCCATGAGTGAACTGCCCAAGTCGCTGCAGCAGTCGAGCCGGTTTCTGCGCCACCTCCTGATCGGCTTCTGGCTGGGTTCGTCCGTCTTGTCAACCCTGCTGCTGGGTGCCGTGAAACTGTTGCAGCGGCATCGCGAAGTGATCCACGAAGCCGAACACGTTCGCGACGTGGTCAGTGCCTCCCTGGTGGTGCCGTTGGAGCCGGCCAAGCGTCAGGCCATCCTGCAGGCCCTCATCAACGCCACGCGCGAGAACGAGCTCAATGGCATGAATCTGCTGCTTGTGCTCAATCCATCCGGGCAGGTGGTTTATAGCTCACGCCCCAGTTGGTTGGGCCTTTCGATCACCGACTCCCTGCTCAACCGCAGCGAGACCAACGACCCCGACTTCCAGGCCCTGGCCGCCTGCTTCCAGCGCGCCGATCCCGACTGCATCAACTTCAGCTCCTCGAACTTTCAGATCCGCCTCGGCAGCTTCACGGTGATCCGCCCTGTGGAGCTCCCCTTGCGTGATATCGGCCTCAGCCGAGAGAAGTTGCTCGTGGTTGCCAATTACGATCCGGGTGTGGTTCTGATCGACTTCAGCCAGGATGTGGTCCTTGTGCTGCTGCTGAGTCTGGCCGGCATGGGTCTCTTCACCCTCTGCCTCGCCTACCTGCTCTATGGGCGCCTGCTGCCGCGGCTCACCGAAACCTCCCAGACGGATGGGCTCACCCAGCTGATCAACCGCAGTCTGTTCATGGAGAAGGCCAAGGAGCTGCTGGCCGAGGCAGAGGAACGCCGGAGCGAGATGGTGTTCGCCGTTCTCGACATCGACCACTTCAAGCACGTCAACGACACCTATGGCCACTCCGCTGGGGATGCGGCCCTGACCCACGTGGCGGAGATCTTCCGCATGGTCACCCGGCCCGAGGATCTGGTGTGCCGGTTCGGTGGTGAGGAGTTCGCGCTGCTGCTGCATGGCTCGCGCCAGAGCGCCGGCCGAGCCCTCGATCGCATGCGGCTGCAGCTGGAGATGAGCCGCCTGACCTATGCCGGCCATCAGATCAAGCTCACCGCCAGTTTCGGTGCCGCCGCCACCGCCGACTGCGGCTACAACATCGACTATCTCTACAACACAGCTGACAAGGCCCTCTATGCCGCCAAGCGCTCCGGTCGCAATCGCCTGGAGTGGAGTGACGGCCGCATTCTCAGTCGCTTGCTGCGCTGAACGCCATGCGTTTCCCAGCCATTCCCGAGGATGAACAGGCGCGGCTGCAGGAGCTGCGCGGTTTCGGGGTGCTCGATATCCCAGCTGCCCCCGATTTTGATGACATCACTGAATTCACCCGCCGCGTGGCGGGTACCGAGATCGGCATCATCACCCTGGTGGATGAGGATCGGCAGTGGTTCAAGAGCTGTGTGGGGGCACCGCTGGCCCAGCAGCAGACACCGCGCTCGATCTCCTTCTGCGGCCACACGATTCTGCAACGCGATCCTCTGATCATTGAGGATGCGCTCGAGGATCCACGCTTTGCCGATAACCCGCTGGTGGTGGGTGAACCCCGCATCCGCTTCTATGCCGGTTTTCCGCTGATCAGCCCCAACGGCTTCGCCCTGGGGAGTCTGTGCGCCATCAGCCGCAGCCCCATGGGCTGAGCCAGGAGCAGATCGACAGCCTGCAGCGCCTGGCTTCGCTCACCGTGAGCTAGCTCAGTCATCTGCGGGAGTCCGCCCTGCTGCGTATCACCGAGCAGTCGCTCACGGCCGAGCGGCTCAAGCCGTCGAGCCTGCGGGAGGGCTTCGCCTCGCTGGATCAACTGCTCAGCCGGGAACAGCTGCTGCAGACGATCGAGCTGATCATGGCGATGGAGGTCGACTCCCCCTTCGCGCTGCTGCGGTGCCGCTTCCGCGACTACGACCGCATCAATGCCACGCTCGGCGGCGCCATCGCCGAGGAATTCATCAACGAAGCGGCTCGCCGGGTGCTGGCGGCGGTGACCCGTGGCGCCACCGTGGCGCGCTTCACCGAAGCCGAACTGATGGTGCTGCTGCCCTTCGATGTCGAGGATGCCGATGTACAGCGGATCGCCGAGCGGATCATTGGATTCACCAACCAGCCCTATCGCAGTGGCACGCAGGCGCTGACCATGGGCCTGGCGATCGGAATCGCCCTCTTCCGAGGCGACTACGACACGGTGGAGGAGCTCCTGTCCGACACCACCATGGCCATGCGGATGGCCCTGCGCTCAAGCGGCAGCAGCCTGCGCTTCATTGATCCGGAAACACGGGTGCTGGCGCGCGCGAGCTACCGGCTGGAATCGGATCTGCGCGAAGCGCTGCACAAGCGCCTGCTCCAGCCCTACCTCCAGCCGATCGTGGATCTCGCCAGCCGCGAACGGCTCGGCTTCGAGGCCCTGGCCAGCTGGCAGCGGGACAAGGAGCTGGTCAGTCCGGCCGCCTTCCTGCCGATGCTCAACGAGGCCGGGGTGACTGGCGAGCTCGATCTGCTGATCATCGAGAAGGCGCTGGCGGCCATTCCCCTGCTGGCGCTGTCGATCCCGCAACGGCCCATGACGATGAGCGTCAACCTCTCGGGGATCCTGCTGGAGGAGCCCGAACTGCGCCTCCGCCTGCTGCATCTGATCGACGAGAACCCCCTGCCGATCGGCTGGACTCTGCAGGTGGAGCTGGTGGAGGACATCTTCCAGGAGACCAACGCCGACTTTGATGCGTTTCTCCAGCATCTGGTCGAGCGATCGGTGGCCATCGCCATCGATGACTTCGGCACCGGCTACTCCTCCCTGGCACGGCTGATCTCCCTGCCGATCCAGGCGGTGAAGGTGGATCGTGCCTTCGTGCGCCGGCTGGATGAGCCGGGCGAATCGCCGCGCACCATGCTCACGATGCTCAACGACCTCGGCCTCAGCGTGACCGCCGAGGGCGTGGAGACGGCCACCCAGCAGCAGTGGCTGCTCGATCAGGGTGTGCGCAAGGCGCAGGGTTACCTGTTCCACACCCCGATGCCGGTGGATGCGGCGATCGAGATGCTGCAGGCTCTCGACTACCGCCCCAGCGCCATCCCGGTGGATCCCCGCCGCCTCCAGGCGATCCGGCGGCGGCGGCGCTCCTTCTGGAAACTGCCCTTCCTCGATCGTCGTCAGCCGCGCAACCCATGAGCGGCTCACGGCCCACGGCGGCTCAGGCGGCCACCAGCTCGCCCAATGCCGCTGCAATGGCGCTGTAGCAGCGCGCCAGCTGCTCCTCGCGGATGCAGAGCGGCGGCAGCAGGTACACCACGTTGCCCAGGGGCCGGAGGTACACACCCTGCTCCAGGCAATGGCGCTGGATGCGTTTGCCGATCGGGTTGAGGTAGCTCTCCTCGCCGATCTGCACGTCGAAGGCGGCCATGGTGCCCAGGCAGCGGGGCCGCTGCACCGCCGGCAGGGCGCTCAGCTCCTCGAGCCGGGGCCGGTGCCGGCTCTCGAATTCCTGGTAGCGCGGAGGATCCGCCTGCAGCAGGTCCAGGCTGGCCAGGGCGGCCGCGCAGCCCAGCGGATTGGCCGTGAAGCTGTGGCCGTGGAAGAAGGTGTGGGCGGGGGTTTCGCTGATGAACCCCTGATGGAGCCGTTCGCTGGCCATCGTCACCCCCATCGGCAGGAAGCCGCCGGTGAGGCCCTTGGAGAGGGCCATCAGGTCGGGCTGGATGGCGGCACGCCGGCTGGCGAACAGGGCGCCGGTGCGGCCGAAGCCGGTCATCACCTCATCGGCGATCAGCAGGGCGCCGCTGGCACGCACCCGCTCCTGCACCGCCCGCAGGAAGCCGGGCCGCACCAGGCGCATGCCGCTGGCCCCCTGGATCAGGGGTTCGAGGATCACGGCGGCGGTGGGTGTTTCCAGGGCCTGCTCCAGCTGCGCGAGCGCCTGCTGTTCGTGGCCCTCCACGGCCTCGTCGTGCCAGTGGGTGTGGGGCCAGGCCACGTGCACCACCTCGAACAGGAGCGGTTCGTAGGCGGCGGTGAACAGCGAGCGCGCGCCGAGGGCCATCGCGCCCACCGTGTCGCCGTGGTAGGCGCCCTCGAAGGCGATCAGCTGGCGTCGCTGGGTGTCGCCCTGGTTGCGCCACCACTGCCAGGCGATCTTGAGGGCCACCTCCACCGCGGTGGAGCCGTTGTCGGAGAAGAACAGCCGCTCCAGGCCGGTGAGGGCGCTGAGGCGCGTGGCCAGCTGTTCGGCCGGTTCGTGGCTGAAGTTGGCGAAGATCACCTGCTCCAGCTGCTGCGCCTGGCGTGCGATCGCCGCCGCGATCGCCGGTTCACCATGGCCGTGCAGGGTCACCCACCAGCTGCTGATGGCATCGATCAGGCGGCGGCCATCGGCGAGCTCCAGTTCACAGCCCCGGCCGCTGCGGGCCAGCAGCGGCTCCGGGCTCGTGGCCACCTGGGTGGTGGGGTGCCAGAGATGCGGGTGCCAGTGCGCTGTGCTCATGGGCTGGTGCGGGCGTCGCAGCGCCTGCCGCAGGAGCCCATGATCGCGCCCCGTGGGTGACGTTCCGGTGGGCCTTGGCTAAGCAGGAGCATCGCTGAGCGGATTCCGTATGCGTTCCCGGATCGTTCCCGCCCTGGGGACCCTGATCGGCATGGCCGCCCTGCTCCCGGCTCCGGGCACGGCCCAGCCGGCCGGCCGGGAATTGCGGGCGGTGGTGTTTGACGCGTCGCTGCCGTTTCTGCAGAAACAGGGCGACACCTATGAAGGCCTGGCCGTGGATGTGCTGAAGGCCATCCAGGATGAGTTTGGCGCCAGCGGCCTCCGCTTTCTGCCGGCCACCAGCGTGGACGATGGTCTGCAGGCGATCACCAGCGGCAGGGCCGACATCGCCTGCGGGGTGGCCTTCAGCTGGGAGCGCTCGCTGCGGGTGCTCTACACCCTGCCCTTCGCCATCGGCGGCACCCGCGTGCTGGCGCCCCCCGGTGTGGATGGCACCCCCGACTCCCTGAACGGCAGAACCGTGGGGGTGGTGGAGAACTCCGCCGCGGCTCAGCTCATGGCCAGCGTGGTGCCCGGCGCCCGGCTGAAGACCTTCCGCACGCCGGCCGAGGCCCTCGCCGCCTTGAGGGAGAACCGTGTGCCGATCCTGGCGGGCTCCAGCCTCTGGCTGGCCTCCAACCGCTCCGGTTCCGGCCGGGAGCTGGTGCCCGCCATCCCCTATGGCCGCACCGGGATCGGCTGCATGGTGAGCCAGAGCAACCCGCGACTGCTCACCGCCGGCAACCTGGCGATCGCCCAGATGATGCAGGCCTATGTGGATGGTGATCCCGGCTCCCGCGAGATGGTGGATCGCTGGGTGGGCCCCTCCAGCGCCGTGAACCTCACGGAGGAGCAGATCAGTGGCTTCTATTCCCTGATCCTCACCACCACCGCCGAGATCTCCACCACCGTGACGGGGCCGGACAGCCAGGGCTCCCCGTGAGCGCCCCTCCCTGACCTCCGCCCTCTTCTCTTTGCTGCCCGATGAAACGCTCCCAGATCGCCTTCCACGCCCTGCTGGCCTCCGCCGCGGTGTTCTGCCAGAGCGCCCAGGCTGCCCTGATCTACACCCCACCGGATCCGGCCAACCGCCTCGAGGGCCGCATCGAGCGGATCCGCAACGGCAGCTGGAGTGAGCTGCTGCGCCCATCGGGCCTCGAGGGCCAGGCCGTCGCGGGCAGTTCCTGGGGCAATGGCGGTGGCCACAAGTTCAAGAACAGCCGCGGCAGCGGCAGCTGGAAGAACGGCAGCGGTGGCGGCAAGTGGAGCAACAGTCGTCCCACCTGGCGCAATGGCTCCTACTCCGGCGGCTGGGCGAATCGGGGCGGAAGCGCCTGGCGCAACGGCGGTGGTGATGCCTGGCGCAACGGCGGCGGGGGCGCGTTCATCAACTGGTGATCCAGCCCTCGACAGCGGTTCCCACAGCCGAGGAGCTCAGCCGGTTCGGGCCCATCGGCCTGATGGTGGTGCAGTCGACCTCGCTCTGCAACCTCGATTGCTCCTACTGCTACCTGCCCGATCGGCAGAAGAAGCGGGTCTTCGATCTCTCCCTGCTGCCGCTGCTGCTGCAGCGCATCTTCGAGAGCCCCTTCTGCGGGCCGGAGGTGGCGCTGGTGTGGCATGCCGGCGAGCCGCTCACCCTGCCCTGCTCCTGGTACGACGAGGCCACGCGGATCCTGCACCGATTCCTGCGGGATTGGCAGGCGGAGGCGATCGCCTTCACGCAGCACGTGCAGACCAACGCCACCCTGATCAACGACGAATGGTGCGACTGCTTCCGCCGCAACCGGATCGTGGTGGGCATCAGTGTGGACGGCCCGGAGGACATCCACGACGCCAGCCGCCGCTTCCGCAACGGCCGCGGCTCCCACGCCCTGGCGCTGCGGGGGATCGAGACTCTGCACCGCAACGATGTGCCCTTCCACTGCATTTCGGTGATCACCGCGGCGGCGATGGAGCAGCCCGAGCGGATGTACCGCTTCTTCCGCGACCACGGCATCGCGGCCGTGGGCTTCAACGTGGAGGAGCAGGAGGGGGTGCACACCCACTCCTCGATGCAGGGGCAGGAGCGGGAGGCGCAGTACCGGGAGTTCCTGCGCCGCTTCTGGCGCCTGAGCGAACAGGACGGCTTCCCGGTGGTGCTGCGGGAGTTCGACCAGGTGATCGGCCTGATCCAGGGCGAGCAGCGGATCACCCAGAACGAACTCAACCGGCCCTTCTCGATCCTCAGTGTGGATGCCCAGGGCCATTTCTCCACCTTTGATCCCGAGTTGCTCTCGGTGGCCAGCGATGCCTACGGCAGCTTCAACCTCGGCCATCTGCGGGAGGTTTCGCTGCTGGAGGCCAGCCGAACCGAACGGTTTCAGCGCCTCTGGCGCGACATGAGCGCGGGCCAGCAGGTCTGCCGGCAGAGCTGCGAGTACTACGGCTTCTGCGGCGGCGGCAACGGCAGCAACAAGTTCTGGGAGCACGGCAGCCTCACCGCTGGCGAGACCCATGCCTGCCGCTTCGGCATCCAGATTCCCGTGCAGGTTCTGCTGGAGCGCTTCGAAGAAGGGCCACCGCTGCGGTATACATGAGAGTGGTTCATCTGTATTGCCGGTGCCGAGTTCCTCTTTGCAGCAGCCGCTCACCGAGGCCCAGCGGGAGCTCTACGACTGGCTGCACGACTACATCGCCCGCCATCGCCACAGCCCCTCGATCCGGCAGATGATGCAGGCGATGGGGCTGCGCTCCCCGGCGCCGATCCAGAGCCGCCTGCGGCACCTGCAGCAGAAGGGATGGATCACCTGGCAGGAGGGCCAGGCCCGCACCCTGCAATTGCTCGGCGATGGCCGCGACGGCATTCCCGTGCTGGGGGCGGTGGCGGCGGGGGGGCTGGTGGAGCCCTTCCAGGATGTGGAGGAGCGCCTCGATCTCACCCCCCTGCTGGAGAGCCGCGGCCTCTTCGCCCTCACCGTGACCGGCGATTCCATGGTGGGGGTCCACATCGCCGATGGCGATCGGGTGCTGATGGAGCCGGTGAGCGACCCCTCCGCCCTGCGCCCGGGCGCGATCGTGTGCGCCGAGGTGCCCGGCAGCGGCGCCACGCTCAAGTTTTTCCATCCCCTGGGGGCCGAGGTGCGCCTCGAGGCCGCCAACCCCGCCTACGAGCCGATCGTGCTGCCCGCCGATCAGGTGCTCGTGCAGGGGCGTCTGGTGGCGGTGTGGCGTGAGCTCTGAGCGGGAGCTCCGGGAGCGGACCCGCTGCGGTGTAAAGTCTTTGGGCACGCGACGGGGCCCACGGGCCAAGCGAAGGATCCAGACCTTCGTTCGTTGCCGCTTCCAATGGGGCCATAGCTCAGCTGGTAGAGCACCTGCATGGCATGCAGGGGGTCAGCGGTTCGAATCCGCTTGGCTCCATCGAGAGAACCCAGTCTATGACTGGGTTTTTTGCTTTGAATTGCGTCTTCTGGGAGGGCTAGGTGCTCCCTGATGCACCATGAAACCTCTGTTTGGCGCACGATTTGGCGCATGATGGAACGACCCTGAAAGCCCTGGCCAACTGGCTTTTGGGTCATCCCGGACTTTTTGGCGCACGCTTGGCGCATGGCACCCCGGCAAAAGTGGTTTGACACTCTCCGGCTGAGCATCCGTCAGGAGCACGGCAAAGGCTTGAGCGTGCGGGAGATTGGCGCCACCAGCCGCACCCCCATTGGACGCTGCCAGCTCACCCGCATCTGGGAAGACCGCACCCGCAGCAGCGTCACGTTGCCCTTGGAGTGGAAAGCCAGTAACGCCACCGCAATCCTCACGGCGGTGGGACAACTGCGCAGCCTGATGGAGGAGCGCAACTTGAGCTTGCAGGATGCCCTCAAGCTCAACACCGAATTGCTGGGTGGAGTGCCACAGCATGGTGAGGAGGACTTTGCAGGTTGGCCTGAGGTTGCCATCCGGTTTCTCCAGAGCCAGGAAGGCCGCCGCAGTTCCACCCTCCGCGACCTTCGCAGCCGGGTAGAGCGCACTCTAGAAGCGCTGCAGAGCCGGCCTGCTCCGCGAGACGGCAGCACACTGATGAAGCGCTACGCCGAAAAGTTCTTTCATCAATGCCCACCAGGTGGCGTGGGCCGCAAGCGCAACTTGTTGGATGTGGCACGGTTCCTCCGTTACGCCGTGGACGAGTGCGGTGCACCTACCCGCTTCTACCCCCCGAGTAAAGCCAAGATTGACGAACTGATCGGCTCGGCTGAAACCACCACCGCCGAGCGCATGACGCCCCCAGTGATGCCCGAGGACCTGGCAGCACTACTGGATCAGCTAGAAGCCGATGGTGAGCACGAACTCAGGCTGGCCGTTGGCCTGGTGGCGCTCTATGGGCTTCGGCCCTCCGAACTGGCTGTGCTCAGTGTGAGGGACGGCAAGGCCTACGTGGGGCATGTCAAGCGCAACAGCCGATCAATGACGGCCAAAGCCAAGCCGCCCCGGCTGGTGAAGGCGATCGACATTGCAGGGCGCGAGGGCGAGGGCGAGCGGCTGATGCAGCTTTATGCCAGCGGACTGGTGAAGCTTCCGAAATCTCTTCGCAACCAGATTGACAAGGTCGAAAAGAAGGGAAAGTTTCAAGATGTTGGTGCCGATTTCGGGCAAAAGCTACAGCGTTATCATTACTGGCAAGCGCTTGTGTATCGCAATCCCGATATCACCCCCTATTCACTGCGGCACGGTTACGCATGGCGTGCTCACTGCTGCAGCACGAACGCCATGCACCCCCGTTTTGCTGCAGCGCTGATGGGGCATGACGTAGCCACCCATCTAAAGCACTACGGGCAGTGGACAGACGAGGCATCCCTTGAGGCAGCTGTGGAGCGCTTCAACCAGGGGATGCGTGCTGCTGCCAGCACCTAGATGCACACAGGTGCACGCTGTTGCTATAATAGCTTTGCGTCCAAGCAAGAATGCCCTTCTGGGCGGGG